>NZ_JAPZQJ010000476.1:0-5420 GCF_027530405.1 Microcystis sp. LE19-41.2A
AAGATTAAGTTTAGCTACTTTTACCCGTTGCTTGTGATAGTTTTTAGACTGTTTCTTTCCTTGACGAAACTTTTTGGATAATCGTCGTTGTGCTTTTTTTAGTCGTTTTTCTGACTTTCTTAAATAACGTGGATTCTCTACTATATTGCCTTGAGCGTCGGTATAAAATTCCTTTAACCCTAGGTCAATTCCTGTTATTTGTCCCGTTGGTTTATGGTATTCTTGCCGTTCTACGTCAATCAAAAACTGGCAATAATAACCATCGGCACGTCTAACAACTCTTACCCGTTTAATCTGTTGCTCTGAATAATAAACTAAGGTTTTTTGATTACACCATAAATCAAATTCTCCTGCTTTAAAACCATCAGTGAACTTGATTTTACGTCTATCATCAGATAGTTTGTAGCCTGTTAGTTTATACTCAACGGAACGGCTATGCTTTTTGAACCGAGGAAAACCCTTTTTCCCAAGTATCTTAGCATGACAATTCTGATAAAACCTATTAATTGATTGCCAGGCTCTATCAGCAGCCGATTGACGAGCTTGAGAGTTTAATTTATTAACCCATGGTGTCTCTTTATTGTTAGCTAGTACCGCGCAAAGTTTTTGGAGGTCATTACGGGTTGTCCCCTTATTGTCCATCCAATAACGAACACAAGAGTTACGCACAAACTGAGATGTTCTAATTGCTTCATCAAGCCGGTGATATTGCTCTGGTGTTCCGTTTTTTAACTTCGCTTCTACGACTAGCATCTAATAATCCTCGACCATTGGTTAAATTAATTATAACACTAAATCCAGTTATTAAAGACTGATTATCTATTCCTCCTTTTGCCTATTGCAAGAGTGCCTTTTGCCTATCTTCACTAGGAAATTTATTTTGCCTGACTACTGATAACACAGTTTACCGACAGATGGGGGAATTAAACCGATGCTCCGCGGTTGATATTCTGGTCGGATTTCATCCCCCGCAAAGGTGAGTATCTTGTCGAAAAATGTAGCGGGGGCATTCATCCGACATTCTAGGTAAAACCTTGGTAAACCTTAATTTAGACAAGGCAATCAAGAAAAGATTGCCGACATTTTCCAAGGCGCCACCCAGATTCGAACTGGGGGTAAAGGTTTTGCAGACCTCTGCCTTACCACTTGGCGATGGCGCCGATCAAGCACTACTTATCCTAGCATAACAGTTGGCAGTTTGCCAAGACTGGAACCTAAGAGTTGAGCGATCGATCTATAATTTATGCAGCAGTTCTCTAATATAGTGGGGGATTTCAGGCTTAAAAAAGCTATTATGATGAGAAATCAAAGATATTTACTAACTTTTATCGGTTTATTGGCTTTATCCTTGCCAGTACAGGCTAATAATGCCGTTTACCTTAGCCAAAGTTCTAATCCTGCCACGACTTTTGACAGTTATCGTCAAGAATGTTTACAAAGAGCGCGCGCGGAGGGATTAGCTGCTGATGTGGCCAAAGATCTATGCGACTGCACGATTAAAAAATTCCAAGCTCGTTACAATCTACAGCAATTCCGCACCCTCGTGCAGAAGTCGAAAACCGATAAAGCTGCCGCTAGGACTTTAGCGAGTGTGGGAGAAGCTTGTTTTGATGAGATTTTGTATGAATAGCAGGGATAGGGGGTTTTTTAGCTATCACCAAAAAAGCTCTCCCTGCTCCGCAGCTCTGGCGCTCATAGACAGTCTTAACAAGTAATTTAGATAGTCAACAGCTTATTTTTGAGTATCAAGACGATTATCAATGGCGATAATTTCTCTCTCAAATTCTTTAGGAATGCCTCCCAATCATTAATAAGTTCAGGTGTATTATACTAAATCCTGTTTTAAAAGTATAGGAGGGTAGGGAGTGGGGAATTAGGGAAGCAGGGAGTGGGTTTTAAAAGTTCGATTGGCAGTTAATCGCACTATTAAAAAACGATTTTGTATTATTATCTAAATTCTTGGAGATTGTTGCTGTATAATCGGAATGACTGACCCCGCTTTTCATCTGAACTATGCCTATTCCAGATTTTCAATCGATTATGTTGCCGCTATTAAAAATACTTGCAGATGGCAAAGTTTATAAATATCGAGAAATTTTTGAAGCCTTGGTCAGAGAGTTTCAAGTCACGGAAGCGGAAAGAAAAGAAATGCTTCCCAGTGGACAACAAGAAATTTTTGCTAATCGAGTCGGTTGGGCAAAAACCTATTTAAAGAAAGCGGGATTAATTGAGTCACCCCAAAGGGCAACTTTTGTAATTTCTGAGAAAGGAAAAGAAATCTTATCTCAAAATCTAGACCATATCGATACAAAATTTCTCAGGCAATTTCCTGAGTTTCAAGAATTTACTAGAGTCAATAAGCAAAATGAAACTATTACTCTTGAAAGCAATTTATCAACTTCTGATCAAGAACAAAACCCAGAGGAATTACTAGAAAACTCCTATCAAGAAATTCGTCAAGCATTAGCGACAGACTTACTTTCTATTCTGCGAAAATTATCCCCAGATGCTTTTGAAAAATTAGTAGTAGAATTACTGGTAAAAATGGGTTATGGTGGCTCGATTAGAGATGCAGGTAAAGCAGTGGGTAAGAGCGGTGATCAAGGGATTGATGGAATAATAAAAGAAGATAGACTCGGTTTAGATATAATCTATATTCAAGCCAAAAGATGGGCTGATAATAATGCCGTTGGTCGTCCAGAAATCCAGAAATTTGTCGGGGCATTAGCGGGACAAGGAGCCAAAAAAGGCATTTTTATCACTACTTCCTATTTTACCCAAGAGGCTTTAGAATATGCCCCCAGAAATGAGATAAAAATAGTGCTGATTGATGGGGAAGAATTAAGTCAATTGATGATTGATTATAACCTAGGTGTATCGACCCAAAAAATCTATGAAATCAAGAGAATTGATCATGATTATTTTGGGGATGAATGAGAGAGAGAGGGGGACAAGGGTTACAGAAAACGGCTATGGCGTTAAAATAGATGGAAAAAACAGAGGATAAAAACTATGGACGGTATGACCTTTTTTCAGAAAAGTGCGGGACAGTGGAAATCTCAGCGCACCACCCATCATTTACCCTTTCGACGCGCAGAAACCGGCGATTCCGAGATTTATGTGGAAGCTTTAAGCGCCGATAACCCGAAAATTATCGCTATCTGTGAAATGCACGAAGTGGATCCCGCTAAGACTGTGGGGGGTGCCTTTGTCAGTTGGGATGGTTCGATGCAGTGGGACAAAGAAAACGAAAATCATCAAGGAACCACCGTTTTTGCGCTAATTCCCGACGAAGATAATCCCCAAGCGGGTGTTCTCCTGCGGGAGCGAGGTTATGCGGAAATCATTCCCGTGGCGGGCCGTTATCACATTGATGAACAGGAAGGTTTAGTCTTAATTACAGAATACGAAACTATGACCTCGATCGAGCGTTTTTGGTTTGCCGATACCGATTTACGTCTCCGCACTAGCACAGTTCAACGTTTTGGCGGTTTTAATACGGCCACTTTTTGTGCTGAATCCCGCAATCAGTCATCGGAGTCAGTCTCTAGTGATTCCCCCGAACCATCATCCTATTCGATTAGTGGCTGGTAAATTCAGTTATCAGTTATCAGTTATCAGTTATCAGTTATCAGTTATCAGTTATCAGTTATCAGTTATCAGTTATCAGCTTTTTTCTCCCATCTCCCTAGAGTGGTTTCATTCTCTCAAATGTCATTCTCTCTAATCCTTGTCTGGCAACGTTTTTAGTCGATTTCTAGGAATAAATATCTGAAAATTTTTCAAAACGTCGCGCTTTGTAGGTTGATTCATGAATCAACCTACTATGAGAGCAAAAACCTGTACTCCCCTGCTCCCTAGCTTACCTCATAAGCGATTAAAGGTAGCAAAAAAAAGAATTAGATTCGGAGAATGAATCAACCCTAGGGGTTTGGGTAGGGTTGATTCATGAATCAACCCTACTATGAATCAACCCTACTATGAATCAACCCTACTATGAATCAACCCTACCCATCTCCCCGCTCCCCCGCAACGCGCACGAAGTGGTCTCCCCGCTCCGGCGCTCCCTGCTCCGGCGCTCCCTGCTCCGGCGCTCCCCAACACCCCGGATGGTAAGCAAGTTTTCTTAACAATTGTAAGAATTTTTAATATTTCTTTTCTAGTTGGCACCTACTCCCTTATCATTAGGAGGAAAGTTTTTTAAGCATTTCTAAGGATACGGAGGTTTACCCTTGGCCATTCCTCTTTTAAATTACGCCCCCAAGTCCCAAAACGTGCGGGTAGCTGGTTATGATGTCGGTGGAGACGAAAAACCGAGAGTTTACACGACGGAAAATGTCCTCTCCCCTACCGACCTGGACGATTTAATCGAAGCCGCTTACCGTCAGATTTTCTTCCATGCCTTCAAATGGGATCGGGAACCTTTCCTCGAATCCCAATTGCGTAATGGACAATTATCGGTGCGGGATTTCATTCGTGGTTTACTGTTATCGAAAACCTTCTATAACAGCTTCTACGAGAAAAACAGCAACTATCGCTTTGTCGAACAGGTAGTACAAAGAGTTCTCGGTCGCGATGTCTATAGCGAAAGAGAAAAAATTGCTTGGTCGATTGTCGTTGCCACCAAAGGGATTCAAGGTTTTGTCGATCAACTTCTCAACAGTGACGAGTATCTGCAAAGCTTTGGTTATGATACCGTTCCCTACCAACGTCGTCGCACCCTGGCCAGCCGCGACATCGGTGAACGTCCATTCAACATCACCTCGCCTCGCTACGATGGCTACTATCGTGGTATTTTGGGCTTCCCCCAAATCGTTTGGCAGAATGCTGTCCGTCGCTATGTTCCCCAAGAGCAAAAACCCAAAGCCGGCGATCCTTCCAGCTTCTTGGCTATGGCCCGGGGTCTCGGTAGCGCCAAAGGCAATCCTGTACCAAGAGTCTCCGCTATGAATATTAACATCGAGGCTTCTGTACCCCGTCGTTAATTTTTAGCTAAATCTGCTGGGGAGAGTCCCTAATTGGCAGAATGACCCCCGAACCATAATCAGGTTATTTTGTGAATTGGTGGCTCTCCCTATGGGGTTGCTCCTGAAATAATCCCCCCACCGAGAACGATTTCCCCTTCATAAATCACGGCTGCTTGGCCCGGGGTGATGCTAAATTGTGGTTCATCGAAAACCAGCTTCACTTGCTCATTTTCTAGGGGAATAACATTGACAGGAACGGCCGGAGAACGATAACGGACCTGTACTTGAGCGCGGATAGGGGTGGTGGGTTCAGCAATAGAAACCCAGTTCATCCTTCCGACAAGACAAGCGGCACTAACGGCACTGGCGCGATTACCGACGATAACCCGATTCATGACGGGATCGAGTTTTACCACATAGAGGGGTTCGGCGGCGGCGATGCCGATGCCTTTG
>NZ_JAPZQJ010000555.1:0-4816 GCF_027530405.1 Microcystis sp. LE19-41.2A
CCTTAAGAGTTCTCACCCAAGATAATAAACCCTGTTGTCCTCGCGGTAATGTCCATAAAAGCGGGAAAATTTGCCACCAGTGTTCAATTTCTAGGCTATATAAATCTAACCTTTGATCGTCGATTTGGGCATCATGAGCGAAGGTTCCTTGTTGCAAGGCAGAGCCTTGGAACACAATATCGAAGGCTCTGCCTTAAAGTAGTATTCAGGTAGAACCGGAAGAGAGCGTTCCCAGGTTCTACCTGGGAACGAGATAATAATTCTCCTTTGAAAGCTTGAGCAAGGATACTGGGAAGGATTGCGTCACTTCACTTTGTAGTTTTTAAAATTACGCTTTTTCTGGAAGGGCGATTATTACGGGATCTCATTGCCTTAACTAAAATATTCCAAGACCTCATAGATAATACGGCAGGAAAAGAGATTCTGATGGCGAAAACAAAATGTTTTTGTTTTAAGGCCACTAATAACCAATGTAGTTTAACATAATTACATATATATGAGAGTGGTGGCAGAACAGACTGATATTTTGGATTAACTAAGTTATATATTTTCTCTTTGATCAAAATGTTAGTGTTGAGTCGCTTTAACAATGAAGACTTTTGATTATAACTACCAGACCAAACTACTCGATACACCAAACAGGAGTTAACAAACACAGCATCCCCAAACTGAGCAATGCGAAGCCAGCAATCAATGTCATTATAACAGTCATCTAAACTTGAATCCCAACCCCCTGAGTTAAGAAAAGCATCTCTGAGAAAAGCAACTTGGCTAGTTGTTCCGAAGGGAACTTCTTCTAGGAGCATACCATAGTGTATATCTGCTTGAGCGATATAGAAAGCCTGTTCAAGTCCTATTTTTGGAGTTTGACAGATTTCTACTCCTTTAATATCCACCTGTGTCGCCTGACAGGAACAAATGACAGCTTCGGGATACTGAGCAATATTTTTCATTATTTCCTCTATACAATTAGGGGCAAGATAGTCATCATCATCGAGTAGTTTAATCCAATCTCCTTGAGCAGCTTTAACCCCTACATTTACCGAAAAGGATTGCCTCATATTCTTGAGATTACGATAGAAGATAATATCTTCCCCCAGGCTTTGAATATATTCTGCTGTACCATCAGAGGAACAATCATCAACCACAATGACTTCACAGGGAATAGATTGATTTAGGGACGAAGCGATTGCTCTTTTAAGCAACGATAAACGATTGCAGGTTGTAATAACAATACTAAATTTCATCTTTATTAACTATAATTAAATTTTTCTCCTATGAGCCATCAGAAAATCAGCATAAGCTTTTTGAGTCAGGAAAGGTTTAGCTTTAAGATAAAATTCTTGATGACGATAATCACGGGTATAAGGTAATTGTTCTAAGTGATCTGCTAAACGAATAGTTATTAAAGCACTAAGCTCTGTTTGAGTTAAAATTATTTCCTTGTTATCACGATAATTTATCAGTTTAAATTCATTAACTTGCTCAAAATTAGAGGGGAAATGTTTTCTATCTTCAAGACAATAATAGTAAACTAATTTTTCAGCATCAGAACCAATAGCATCCTTAATTATACCTCTTTGTTCTAGATTAACCAAACTTTTTCTATAGCTATAAGTTCCATAGATGCTGTGATAAAGACCAGCTAGACAAATCTCTTCAGATGAGTTCCATTTTTTCAAGATTCTATAAGTTCCTAATAAATGACTATATAAAGAGCGTTTATTAAGATGTTCAGTGGAATCGGTTGCTAATTTCTTCAAAATTTCTCTTTGCTCTTTAGGGGGATCATATTGTCTATCTTTCCATAAATATATAAATTCACCTACAATATTTGGGGCGAAGTGTTGTAAGTTTTTCAATCGATTTTTAATGAGGGTATTAGTAGCCATATTGTTGATTGAATTAATGATTATATAATTTGTCAGAGGAATTTATCGGGGCATAAGCTTATTGCTTATCAAAGGTGCAAACTCTACTAATAAAGCCCATAAACTTAGGTCAAATGGATGTGCTAATAGATGTCTCGGAAGGATTCTGCTTAAAGCAATTCGCTCTCTCAATCCTTGGCGGGTTTTGGCTGCCTTATTTGGCCAATGTTCGAGGATGATTTTCAAAGTAAATTCTTGAGGATCTAAGTAAGGATATAAAAACCATAACAGCAAGTTACACATTGAGCTAATAAAAGCAGTTGACTCATTAGCTAGACTTTCTTCAAAGGAAATAGCACCTTTCACCAGCAGTGATTGATCAGCAGTGATAGTGGCTGTGATAATATCCAACATATTAGTTAATGATTTCAATCTATTTTCCAGTAATACAGCATCTTGGGGATAGACAGAAACCCGATAACGAAGAGCATCTGCTAAAGTGTTTATGTGATTATCTATTAATTTTTCAAGGTTTTGTAGTCTTAACTTCGTCCCCTGAGAATTATTATGGCGACGATATCCAACCGTAATACAATGGTTTCTTATCAGAGATTGATTAACACTTAACCTTAACCAAGTATAGTAATCTACAGCAGTTCCCGTAAACTGTGTTGGCCAGCCATTGATGGAATCGAGTGCTTCGCGTCGAATCACAACAGCTGAGGGAGTGGCGACAGAATTGGTAGGGAAAAAATCCCAAGGAGCAAAAAACTGAGGATTAAGGATTGGAGAGGGAAAATTTAGGCTATCTTCATAAAAATGGGCGCAATTGGCTACACAAGCAGCAGATTGGGGAAATTGTTCTAGGATCGTACTCATAAGGCGCAGGTGATCTCGATGCCAGATGTCATCCTGATCGAGAAATGCTACTAGAGGCGCAGTAGTATGTTTGAATCCAAAATTGCGGGCGCAATGAGAACCCTTGTCAGGATTTCGTAATAAAGTGATACCTGAAAAAGACTTGACAATCTCTAGGGATTCGTCCTCAGAACCATCGTCAACCACTACTATTTCTCTCGGTGGTTGAGACTGGGAAAATACTGACTCGAGTGTTTGTCGAATCCATTGAGAGCCGTTGAATAAAGGGATAATAACAGCTACGTCCATAACCTTGGCGTTTTGATCTATAAGCCATATCATAATTCTAATTTGCTCCCAGTCGCTTTAAAAATGTGAGCTGATCTGCTAAAACTGCTTCCCGACTGCGAAGACGCGCCGCTACCCAAGCAGCCCGAATCGCTTGGATCTCCGCCTGAAGATTCCGTCCACTCATTTCGTTTTTAAAAGTACGCCTCAAAACACTTAAACCGCAATTGATCCGCGCCATCTCATGCAGAAGTTCGAGGAAGGGTATAGGGTTGCCGCCACTAATTCTCGTTACTCCACCGAATCCAACGATACGATTGTTTAAAATTTGAAAAATTTGTTCAACTGTACCATCTGCCAGTAAATCCCAAATAGAGTTTTTTTGGCGTGAAATCATTAAATCATTCAGTCCAATATAACTATAGTCCCAACCTAGATCTCTAAGCTCATGGCAATGTTCTACTAATGTGTGAGTCTCAATTTGGACTAGGGTTTTAGCTCTTCCATTGACTAGAGAAATAAATTTATCTACCTCACTGGGAACTTTTGCCATCGGTAGCATAATAATCTTAGCTCCAGAATCTAGGGCAGTTTCTATCTCGTCAGAAGTATTGTTATCTAAGGGATTAATTCTTACTGTAATTGGGATGGAGATAACTTCAGCTAGAGCAACCACATCTTCTGGTGTATCGGCGTTGATTTGGGTTGAATAGCTAATCTGTCGCTCTCGTTTACCAATCCGTTCCCAGTCTACAATGATACTATCAATCCCTACTTGCTCGGCTTGTTTAGCCAATAAAGCATCTGTGGTAAATAGAAATAAACGCAAATGGTCAATATCTGTAGTATAGTGGCTCATTATGTGGTTCCTTATAGTGATAAATGGTTCTTAAGTCTTTAGCTATGACAAAGTTAACACAATCTAATGAGCAATGGATAGAAGGTGTAGAAGTTTGCCCTCTCAAGTTATTGCCAAATGAAAAAGGACGACTCATGGAAATTCAACGGGCTGACGATAAGATTTTCCCCGGCTTTGGACAAGTTTATATTACTTCAACTTTGCCCGGTATTGTTAAAGCTTGGTACAGACACACAACGCAAATTGATCAAATTGCCGTCATGGTAGGACTGTTGAAACTTGTCCTTTACGATGATCGGGAAACCTCACCCACCAGAGGCAAAATTAACACGATATTTTTAGGCGAATTGGCTCCTAAACTGGTACAAATTCCTCCCGGTATTTGGCATGGTTTTCAGACAATTGGCGAGCGGGAAGCTTTTGCACTGCATCTAAACTCGGTCGCTTTTCAGGCAGACGCACCAGATGAAGATCGCTTACCTTATGATACTAATATTATTCCCTATCAGTGGTAAACTAAGTGGTAATATCTAAGGAACCCTTGGCCGTGGCCGATGGTGATCCCGCTTGGTCGAATGCCGTCCGCTCGAACGTTTTTAGTTTAATTCAAGGGGAAGAATTTGGGATTAACTCCCAAAATATTGCCACTTTTGCCGACAGCAAAGACCCCAGTATTCGGCGCTTTTTGGGTATCGATGAGAAGTTAGGTGAAGATATGGGTTTACCCAATGATTTTGCCCAAAGAGTCTTAAAACAGGTGGGTAATTACGGGGAAATTTATGATCGGGAAATCGGTAACCCCCTACAACTCGATCGAGGTTTAAATAATCTTTGGACAAAGGGGGGTTTATTGTATTCTCCTCCTTTTCGTTAGTTTTAAGATTGTGTTTCCTGACGGGGAATATAGACCCCTATGGCCGCTGGAATAACTCGAAACATG
>NZ_JAPZQJ010000023.1:0-5014 GCF_027530405.1 Microcystis sp. LE19-41.2A
CAATAATGGGGAGTCAGTGGGAATTGATCTAGGGATTGCTACCTTTGCTACCCTCTCAACAGGAGAAAAGATAGACGCACCGAAACCGTTAAAGAAACGATTAAAACGACTAAGAAAAGCACAGAAAAACCTTTCTAGAAAGCAAAAAGGAAGTAACCGACGGGAAAAAACAAGAAAACGAGTGGCTAAAATCCACGCAAAGATTAAAGACACTCGTACTGATTTCTTGCAGAAACTATCCACTAGAGTTGTTCGTGAAAATCAAACGATAATTTTAGAGGATTTAAACACATCGGGAATGGTTAAAAATCGCAAGTTGTCCCGTGCTATATCAGATTTAGGATGGCGTTCTTTTCGAGATATGCTATCGGCAAAATCTGACAAATATGGGCGTGATTTTCGGATAATTTCCCGATGGGAGCCAACGTCTCAGAGGTGTTCCTGTTGTGGGAATATCGGCGGGAAGAAAGCGTTAAATATCCGTGAGTGGGAATGTCTTTTCTGTGGGACTTTCCATGATCGAGACGTGAACGCCGCAATTAATATCAAGGTCGCCGGTGGGCAATCGGAGACCTCAAAAAACGGACGCAGAGGAAAGTGTAAGACTTCTGTTAAAGAAGCAGCATCCCGTGAAGCGTCAACCCAACCGAAGATCGTTCAATTAAGTTTGTTTGATCTGCTGGTCATCACCGTCCGGCCCCGGCGGTGAGGATGTCAATCTCAAACAGAGACGGGGTGCTTGATTTCCTCTAACAGAGCCAGATATTCCTCCTTAAAATACTTTAGGGTACTTAAAATCGGATTGGGAGCGCTTTGACCAAGACCACAAAGACTGGTTTCTTTGACCATTTGACAGAGATGTTCTAGGTTTTCGAGGTCGTGAATATCGGCTTTTCGAGCGATAATTTTGGCCAATAATTCAAACATTTGTACTGTTCCCGTGCGACAGGGGATACATTTACCACAGGACTCCTCGCGACAGAACTCCATATAGAATTTCGCCACTTCCACCATACTGGTGGTATCATCCATAACCACCATCCCCCCAGATCCCATCATCGAACCGAGTTTGGCTAAGGATTCGTAATCCACGGGAGTATCGAGTAAATTAGCGGGAATACAACCCCCAGAGGGGCCGCCGGTTTGTACCGCTTTCACTTGACCATCGGGAACACCACCCCCCATCTCCTCGACAATTTCCCGGAGAGTAATACCCATCGGCACTTCAATCAGCCCATTATTGCGAATTTTTCCCGTCAAAGCGAAGATTTTTGTGCCTTTACTGCTGGCAGTACCGATATTGGCGTACCAAGCGGCCCCCTCGCGGATAATAGCGGCGATATTAGCGTAGGACTCCACGTTATTAATCAGGGTGGGACAACCATCGAGACCCGATTGGGCCGGATAGGGGGGACGGGTGCGGGGAGTACCGCGGCCGCCTTCAATGGAATGGATGAGAGCGGTTTCCTCTCCACAGACAAAGGCCCCCGCCCCGATGCGGATATCTACCTTAAAATCGAAAGTGGACTCGAATACTTGGGAACCCATTAAACCAAATTTTTTGGCCTGATTAATCGCTTTTTGCAGACGATCGATCGCCAGAGGATATTCGGCTCTAACATAGATATAACCATGATCCGCCCCCACAGCATAGGCAGCGATCGCCATTCCTTCCAGGACTAAATGGGGGTCACTTTCCAAGACACTACGGTCCATAAACGCCCCGGGGTCGCCTTCATCGGCATTACAGATAACGTATTTTTGTTTACCCGGTTGTTTAGCCACCGTCGCCCATTTTAAACCGGTGGGATAACCCGCACCTCCCCGGCCGCGCAAACCGCTTTTGGTGATTTCCTCCACCACCTGGGCCGGAGTCATCTCGTAGAGGGCCTTGTAGAGAGATTGATAACCCCCGACGGCGATATATTCCTCAATGCGATCGGGATCGATTTTACCGCTATTTTCCCGGACAATTTTGACTTGATGGGAGAAAAAGGGATGTTTTGAGTCCCCTAATTGCACCTCGGTTTTGCCGCCGTTTAAGGCCGCAATAATGCTGGCCGCACTTTCCGGGGTGACTTCTTCGTATAAGAGATCCTGGGGATCCACTTCCACCAACGGACCGCGACCACAAAAACCCATACAACCGACCCCGACCACTTCGACTGTATCCTCTAGGTCTGCTTCTTTGACGGCAGTGGCGAGGTTTTTTTTGATTTGGAGGGAGTTAGCAGCTTGGCAACCGGTGGAAGTGCAACAATGCACCCGGATGCTTTTTTGTCTAGTTTTTTCTTTCTCGGCCACTGCCAATAATTCTTGTAAGTCCATATTCTTCTCAATCCACTAGAGTGAAAAATTACTGGGAGAAACTCTGTAGTTTCGCTAAGACAGTTTCCGAATCTTGTTTAGGGGCCACGACTCCATCGAAGACCACGGCCGGCGCAATCCCACAGGCCCCGATACAACGGGCCGACACTAGGGAAATTTCTCCATCGGCGGTGGTTTCTCCCACTTTGACATCAAAGGCGTTTTCGATGTCTTCGAGGATTTTGCCGCTGCCTTTGACATAACAAGCAGTCCCCATACAGATGATACAGGTGTGTTTTCCCGCCGGTTTCAGGGAAAAGAGATGGTAGAAGGTTGCTACCCCATAGACGCGACTGAGGGGCAGTTTTAGCGCCCGGGCAACGTAGAGGAGAACATCTTCTTCTAGGAATCCAAAGGCTTCTTGGGCTTTGTGCAGGACTTCAATCAGGGCTGATTGATTATATCCTGCCCGCTTCATGGTAATGTCGAGGACTTTGAAGCGTTTATCGCCACTGGGATGCTCTTTTTTCTCCGTTTGACGAGGATTGGCAGTTTGCATAAATCTGAACCAAATAAATTTTAGGGGCGATGACGGGAAAAAGATGGAGAGTTGTCGGTTTTCCTTGGTCATCTCCCTGCTTTTATTCTGACACTGGCTCCGGAGGGCGATCGATAACTTTATCTTTCCTTTAGTTATTGGGGGATAGGGGATTTTTCGGCCTTGTCAAATTGAAAGATGCTCCGAATCAGCCTGGAACTGAAATTACTTTGATAGCAAGGATTGCATTGCATCTTTCCTATAATAGTGTTTAATCAACGAATAGGGCCTTTTATGGCGGGCTTAAGTGGGGAACAAGAGTCGCTCGATTTAGCAGTGGAATATAGCTAGGTAATAGCTGTAGGGCTAATTCATGAATTAGCCCTACAATCAATTATGATGAACCCTGGAAATAGAAAACGGGTTTCTTCGATAAACCCGTTTTCTGCGGGTTTTTTTGCGGGAAGCATCCCCCTCTCCTCGTAGGTTAAAGGGGTAAAGTCATAACAATCTGTTGCCAAAACCGACTTTTCAGAATACAATAGAGAAGAGTAGTCATTCATCACTCAGATTAGTTAAGATGATATTACATGACTAATAATATTGACCATGATCGCTTATTTAAGGAGTTAATCTCCACCTTTTTGGTCGAATTTATTGAGTTATTTTTTCCTCAATTAATCGATTATTTAGATAGGGACTCGATTACTTTTTTAGACAAAGAAGTATTTACCGATGTCACAGAAGGAGAAAGGTATGAAAGCGATTTAGTCGCACAGGTTAAGTTTCGAGGAAAAGAATCTTTTTTCCTGATTCATGTAGAGGCGCAGGAAAGTTCCCGCAAGTGGTTTAACCGGCGAATGTTTACTTATTTTGCTCGCTTTCATGAGAAATTTGTCTTACCGATTTATCCGATTGTCATTTTCTCTTATTCAAAGCCAAAAAGAGCAGCGATTAGTCAATATGTAGTCGATTTTCCCGATTTAAAAGTCTTAGAATTTAATTATCAAGTAGTGCAGTTAAATCGATTAAATTGGCGAGATTTTCTCAATCAAACGAATCCAGTTGCTTCAGCTTTGATGGCGAAGATGAACATTGCCGAGAAAGAGCGAGCTAAGGTGAAGGCGGAATGTCTGCGCTTGTTAATCACTTTAAGGTTAGATGCGGCAAGAATGCAATTAATTTCCGGATTTATTGATACATATCTCAATCTAAATCCGGTGGAAGAGAGACAATTTCAAGAAGAGATTAGCACATTTAGTCAACCCGTACAGGAGGGAGTTATGCAAATTACCACCAGTTGGATGCGTCAAGGTATTGAACAAGGTATCGAACAAGGTATCGAACGCGGTATCGAACAAGGTATCGAACAAGGTATTGAACGGGGTATCGAACGCGGTATCGAACGGGAAAAGACATTGATTCTTCGTCAACTTAAACGCAAGTTAGGGGAGATTAATCCTTCATTAGAAACTCAAATTATGGAGTTAAGTATTGATGATGTCGAAGCATTAGCAGAAGCTTTATTCGATTTCTCTACAGTTGAAGATTTAATCAATTGGTTAAATACTTTAACTGCTTAGTTTTGACGTTAGCGTTCGCCTTCTGACAACAACCCACTAAAATTGTCATAATGAAACAAACAACCGCCAATTATGATGAACCCTGGAAAGAAGCATTAAGCGAGTATTTTGAAGCGTTTTTATACTTCTTTTTTCCTGAAGTTCACCAATTAATTGATTGGACAAAAATTCCCGAATCTCTGGAAAAAGAACTCAAACGGATTACCGCTTCAGCAAAGACAAAAAAACGTTTCGCTGACAAACTCTATAAAGTCTGGTTACTCAGGGGTGAAGAAGTGTGGATTTTGATTCATATTGAAATTCAAAGTCAATACGAAGAAAATTTCCCTCAGAGGATGTATATTTATAACTATCGTGCCTTTGATTTGTATCAGAAACCGGTTATCAGTCTCGCTATATTAGGGGATGAACGAGTAAATTGGCGACCAGATTCTTATAATTATAATATCGCCGGCTGTGAAGTGAGTCTGAAATTCCCAACAGTCAAATTACTGGACTATGAGGAAAGCTGGTCAGAACTAGAAGCAAGCAGCAATCCCTTTGCTATAATCGTCATGGCACACCTGAAAACAAAAGCAACTACTGG
>NZ_JAPZQJ010000365.1:0-4934 GCF_027530405.1 Microcystis sp. LE19-41.2A
GTAAAAGCTGTTTGTAAATGTCTTAACCCTTGTTGTAAAGGTACACAGCTTACTTCATTGAGAAAGTCTAATTCTTCTTGCTTTTTCCAATCGGTCAACATTGAAGAAGTTTGAGCATAGCCTACTCTTTCTTGCTTTTCGTACCAAGCTTGTGTTCTGAGATGGAGAGCTTTGTTGTCAACTAATCTTACACAGCCCAATGTGCGCCGCAATAGCGACTCTTGTTCGGGTGTGGGGTAAAATCGAAACGAATAGGCTTTTTCCATGTCTCACATTTTAGCATATATCGTGTAAATGCGCTAATATTTAACGGTAAAGCCAACCTAGAACGACGGGGTTTCAGACCCAAATTTTCGATGAGCGTTGCGTTCGTGCATTACTTCAAAACCAATGTTAGCGCGGTTGATCACATCCGCCAAAGTTGTGATAGCACGTCCCTGGGAATCGATAATCGACTGGTTAAAGTTGAAACCGTTGAGGTTAAAAGCCATGGTTGAGATAGTTAGTAAAAGTATAGTCAAATATAGACAGACTGAATTCCATTTCAGAAATTCCCTTCACTTTTACTTCGAGAGATTGATTCTCCTTGGGTGAACTACGCACCTCTCTATCCCATAGCGGTTAAACGCATTTGGGAATGCTTTTCGTAAAATGTTGTAGGAACCCATGACATCAGATTGACAAAGAAATCCTCTATCTGTACGATATAACCCTCGCTTAATTCTTTTTCCTGAAAACACTGGCTTTTCAGTTATCTGTCCATACACTGGTAGCGGATCTAAATTCAAAAAATTAGAAGCTGAGGTATAGGATTCTTCTTGAAGAATCACAGAGATTCCTTCTAATTGACATTTATAACTAATCATCTCAATTAATCGAGCATGAGGGATGGTCACAAATTTTTGATTGTTGACTTTTCCTAAGTTCACTTCTTGTTTCCAACCGTCATTTTTCCCAATTACTAAAGTTGTTATCTCTTGGTCAACTAAGAGATTGACTAAATAACGACTAGCTCGGTGAAGATAATCATCTACTTTCTGATTACGACAGCGAGTTAAACGGCGAATCCTCTGGGAACTTTGACGATTGCCTTTTAACAGAGATTGTAACTTAGCCCGACGTTGGTTATAAAATTGATTCAGGCTTTTTAACGGTCTGCCATTAATCAACAAAGGGATAAAGTCCGGTTGATTTGAAGTTACAGCCATCAAATTATCTATGCCTAAATCTATCACAGCTATCTTTTCATTAGGAGCTAAGAACTGTTCAGTTTTCTCATAAATTACCTCGATTACATAACAATCACATTTAGGAACTATTCTGACTTCTGCTATGCGCTCCACCACTCTCGTCGGCAAGGCAATTGAAGTCCCTGATAGTTTGACTAACCCTTGCCGAAGACCTACTTTGCTTATAGCTTGAATCGTGTAAACTAAGAGATTTCGTCCTTTTTTTGGCTCCTTATAGCCAGGGATTTTGGGTTTTCCCAGAAATTTATCGGGGTGACTTTTAAACTCTGATGAAGCGGCAAAAAATGATTGCCAGTTCTGGTCTAATCCTCTTAAAACTTGTTGGGAAACTTTAGCGGGTAAAGCTTGATACTGTTCTGTCTTTTTCATCAGAGAAGCCATCTGATTATAGGTCAAATAGCCATGACCATAAATGAAGTTTTGTCGGATTAAATAATTGGCTGAGTTGTAAAGATTTTTAGACTGCCAAGATAAATTATCTATCTCAGCCCAAAATCTATGTCCTTTCTTGATAATGTGTCTTTCGGCTACTAACATTATTATCCGTTGTCTTTTAACTCAGCGTCGGGTTTTGAAGGGTTGTCATCCGTTGTCATAATTGTACCAGAAGGCAATTGATAGCCTGTTAAATTTCCTTGTTTCCACCACCTCCAAGCCGTTCGATAACTTATTCCTGTTTTTTTTGCCTAGTCCGATAGTTTTGTCTGTACATACTACCATGAATGACTATATATGACCATATTTGTATTGAAACTTTACAATACCTTTTTTGGGTTTATAGCGTTTCCTGTTGGCAAGAGGTACATTGTCGATGGTGAAAAGCTTAATCAGCAAAGGTTTAACTGTGCCACACAGGTGTGGGAAACGCTATATTTATTTCAAAAATTATCTCTTTATTTGTATATTTTTAAACTTGTATAAAATTGATTTAAGTTTTGTAAAAAGTAGTTGACAAAATACGATCGAGATCAAGGATAACCCTATCCTTAAGGTTGACAAAATATGGTAAGGTGGACTGAGTAATAAAACTTATCACTAACCTATTATCAGTGACAAGTGCCAAATTCACCAGAGAAGGCTAAATATAACTATGTCCAAACGGTTTAAATTCGACTCCTCCGAGATGATTTATCTCACCGATAAACTGATGAATGCGGCCAGCAATCGTTACTCGATCGTCGTGCAAGTCGCTAGACGGGCCAAACGCGTCCGCTACGATACCGTAGAAAATATCGATGACCCGATGATTAAACCCGTCCAACGGGCCTTGATGGAAATGACCGACGAATTAACCGAACCGGAATTATTACGCGATTAATCCCCTAAAATTGCCAGGGAACCCACCCTTACATTTCATCGGGGTTGATACCCAGTGATCTTAGTCTTTCCGCTAGTCGTTGGGCTTTTTGTTCCGCTTCCTCTTTGGCTAAACGTTCTTGCTCGGCGATCGCTTCTGCTTCCTCTTTGGCTAAACGTTCTTGCTGGGCATTCAAACGTTCTTGTTGGGCGATTAAACTTGCTTGCTCGGCGATTGCCGCTGCTGCCCTCGCCCTTTCCTCGGCGGTTAAATAGCGATTTCCCGATCGATCGTACCAATACAGCCATTCTCGCACCCAAGCGATATGTTCTCCCTGCTCATATCCCAAGGCTAACCCGATTTCTGGCAACCATACCCGATTATTTTCCGGCTCTAAAAGCTCGTATTTCCCCGCTATCAGCTTATAAACCGCTAATCTCTCTCTATTTTTAAACCTTCCCCTTCTACCGCTTAAGGGATTATAAATGACGTAATAGAGAATTCCTAGGGTTTGATAATCCGCTAACTTTCCCTCATATTCCCCATTATATTTCTCAGAAATCACTTCCAAAGCCAATATCGGCATAATATAAGCTTCTTCCCAGAGAACATAGCTTAATCTTCCCCTTTCGCCGGTATCGTGTTTGACTCCAATGGCTAAAAATCCATCCGGTATGATTGCCGGTTCGTCGGGATTGTAATAAACTCCCATATCGACACCAAAATACCAATCATCCCGCTCCGCCCAAATAAATGCTAGTAAACTGAGTAATAGATTGGGAATATCGTTCTGTAACTGGTTATCCACGGCTGTTTCGTCAGAACAGGGTAATTCTTCGGCACTGGGAAGAAGGCGATTTTTATTGTAGGAAAGGTTAACCATAGCGATTGTTTTGACTAGGGAAATTACCAAGTATTCGGTTGAAAGTCGGCATCATTAATAATGGCCACCGTATCCCCAGAGGGTTTAATCACAAATAGACCTTTTTTATAAGCGTATCGATCGATCCCCTCGTTGATTTCAATTCCCGCCACCGCACCGTAAGCTCGATAGTTTTGATAATGGGGAAAAGCGATTTTAAAGCGGGTCAATTTTTCGATAAATTCATCCACATCATCTTTAGATAATCTAGATTTACATTCCACCACCACGAGATCGGTATCATCTACCGCTAGGATATCAATTTCCATGGCGATGCCCTGACGCTTGACTCTAGCGCGGGGATAAACTTCTTTAATATCGATGCCTTTTTCCTGAAAAAGCCGTAAAACCGCCGGTTCTACCAATTCTTCCACAAATCGACCCCAGCGAGTGGTGAGACTATCTACCGCTTTGCTGGTTCGTTCAACCGTCCGTTTCAGTTCTGCCATGGAGCGATCGCTTTCTAGTTTAGATTCCGCCAGGAGGTTCTCTATTTCGACTCTATGGCGATCATATTCCGCCTTAGATTCGGCAGCCCGGCGATCATATTCCTCGGTGGAAGCGCGGAATAGCTGGTAAATATCCTCAAGAGTTACCGGTTCATTCATAGACTTACCTCTAAAACACCCCTGATCATTTTAGCGATTCCCTCGAGAAGCCGGACGAGAGCCAGAGAGCAAAACGAAAAAAATATTAAGAATTATGTAAAAGACTTGACAAATGTGCGGGGGGGGTAAGGTTTTTCTGGAATTTACTTGGTTCCAAAACTTGCATAATCCTTACAACGCTCAAAGAGCTTGATTTTAGATGAAACTAACGATTATGGGTATTTTATCTGGGGTTGCCTTTGCGACTCTGGGCATCTCTGGCATTGCAGAAGCTTTTCAACTGATTCCTTCTGGTCTTAGTCCTGGTAATCAGTATCGCTTGGTATTTGTTACGGATGGCACGATTCAAGCAACAAGCACTGACATAAATACCTACAACACCTTTGTTGACAATGAGGCGCACACCTCAACAATATTAAATGACGCTTTTACGAATGTAGGAATCGACCCTGCTAGTATTACCGAAAAATTGGGTTCGTTATGGGAGCGATTTTGGTCCAGGGTTTAACGGTCCGGTAGCATTCCGCCCTTTGTACGGAATCTCTTCGGTGCTGACGGTTCCCACCACGACCACTCCAGAACCTTCTAGCCTTCTCGGTTTTATCACCTTGGGCCGATTAATGCTAGGGGGTACCGTCCGCAAAGCCCGCAAGTAATGCCTACAAGGGAGAGGAGGCGAGGGTTTCCTCTCTCGAAGCGGAGGTTTTCGATACTTTATGGCTCTTCGGTTTGTGTTATGCAATGGACGGGGATTATAAGGGATGTAACCCTTATATAGAAAGGCATTTAGCGATTTTTGTCAATTGTTTTTTATCTAGAGCGAACTAATCAATTAAGTCTCTTGCCAGATAAGGATT
>NZ_JAPZQJ010000232.1:0-3230 GCF_027530405.1 Microcystis sp. LE19-41.2A
AATCCTTATAGGGCAAGAGACTCAATTGATTAGCTCGTTCTAGATAGAAAACAATTGGCCAAAATCGAAGCAATGTCTTTCTGTGTAAGGGTTTTATCCTTTATAACCCCCCTCCATTGCATAACACAAACCGAAGAACCAGTGCTTACTCTTTAACGATTATACTCGATTTGATCTTTATTTAGCGTTTAAGTCCCACTAACGTCGAAAAATTAAAGACCGATGAATCTGACAAATCTTTTTCTTGAGCTTATCAGAACTGCCGTGGTTCAAGATGATGATATAGGCTTGAGTAGGAAACTGTAAATTGGTAACGAGCAAGTTAATTAATTTATGAGGCGCATCCGAACTTTCAATCAAATCTCGTTTACGAACAATCCCTAGAACACAGAAGTGGTTTTCAGGAAAGTACCTGACCACTTTCTCTACTAGATAAGCTTCTTTAACCTGCGGATAGCAAGCTAACTGCTGTTTCAGTTCATTTACCTCTAATGCTTTCAGAGTGTGAGGTTGAAATCTATCGTAATCACCCACAGTAGCTCTTTCCTGTTGAGCTTTTAGTAAAAGTTGATAATGTTGTTCAGCTCGTGCGCGATATTTCTGAGCCTCTTCAGTTTGACCTTGTTGACAGAAAAAACCATAAACTAACTCACAGCCAGCTATGACCCAATCCACTCTTTGCTCTATGGCTTTTTCGATATGGGCAATGCCTGATGCATCAGCCTTGTGTAAAAAAACTTGTCCAATAGCATAGTTTGCTTCTGCATGATCGGGCTGAATTTTTAACACGTCTTGTAAGAAGGGAAGTGCTGCTTCACCACCTTGTAATTCCAAGGTGTAATAGGCTCGTTCCCATGCTTCTTGTTCAGGCAGAGTCTGCATTTGGGCTTTTTGATCTAATGCTCGTAGTTTGTCTTTGGTTTCCTGTAGGTATGCATAGCGCTGTCGCCAAGGTGTCGATATGGCTGCTTTCCAATCTTGATCGAACTGTTTCGCAAATTTGTGTAAGATCATCTTTCCCAGAAGGTGTTCTGCTGCACTTATTTGGATTGTTGCGGGTTGAGGTAACGTTTCTAATTGAGTAGTCTGATAACCCAGCGATTTTAACCGATCAGCAAGACAGGGATGGGTGTCTGCATAACTGGTTTTTTGTGCAAGTGCCTGCTCTAACCATTGTTTGGTCTCCTCTTCGGCAATTGGATTATGCAAAACGGTCAACATAGATGAATAAGCATTGCTCGGTGGATCAGCCTGATGCTCTGCCCGTTTTTGGATATCTGACCAGAAGGAACTCTCCAGAAAACGAGCTTTGACTTCTATGTTAATTAGAGCTTCAGCCGTGTTGTTTGCGCTAGTGAGTTGAGCCGCACAGCGATCAGCTTCATACTCATTCATTCGTGCCAGGGTAAAAGAATAGGCATTAAAGGAAGGCCAATACCAATCTAAAAAGCGATTAAATAAAACAAAGGCTCCAGATTGATCGCTTTGATGTAACTGTTCATAAATCTGCATCCAAGTTTTGCGAATTCGATAAATCCATGCTGCAAAGCGAGAATGGTTACCAGAGAGATGCCCTAACTCGTGCGCCATAACTGCTTTAAGTTGTTCCAGCGATAATGACTGCATCAAGGGAAGTCCCAAAAGTAAATAGTTTTCCTGCCAACCAAAGATACCCAGTCGTGGAACTTGAACGACTGCTGCATTGAACTCTTGATTTAACAGGATGTTATGAAATCGGGGAGCTTGGAGTTTAGTCGTCAACTCATCGACTAGAGCGAATAATTTAGGAACTTGATGACGATTAAGTTTCAAACCTTCAGGCTCAGGGACGGTCACCCAAAGTGATCGCACAATCACCCATGCTGGAATTAGTAACAAAATAGCCAGCTTAATAATGACAGAATTGACACGGTGACTGAAAACAATAAATGAGACAATTAATCCAATTAGTGTTAACAGCCCAGCAAGCACCAGAAAGATGTAGGCGTACCCTAATATGGCAAACAGGGCAACTCGTAGGCGATAACTCCTAGGATGTGCCTTCGAGAATTTTTCTAGCGTTCCAACTAATGTATCAAACTGTTTCTGTGTGATTGTCATAAAAATAACTGTACTAACTATCGAAAGATGCGTTATAAATTTCCTAGTGAAGAAAGGCACTCATGCAAGAGGCAAGGGGGGGGTTAGATATGTGTAATTAATTTTGCTTAGGTACTTAACTGATAACTGATCACTGAAAAGGTGCTGGTGTGATGATTCGTGCTGTCAAGGTTCCGTTCTATTTTTCGGGTAGGGGTAAAATTCCTCAATTCAGAGGGGTAAAGCGGCTTAGTCTGATTTTGCCTTATGGAAAAACATCAGCGGCTTTCCTCTTGATTTCGGAATTTTGGTGATTTTAGTTTAATTTTTTTGGCTCTTCGGGAATTGTTATGCAAATAATTAACTTAAAATAAAATTCGATGAGAGCAACTACGCTCAAAAGTAGCTGAAACCCATACAGGAAAGGACTTAAGGCACAAATAGGTTAATACCAAAAGATAGACAATCGAGTTAAGATTTGATATAATGGCCAAAAACCAGAGTGTTTTACTTATGATACTTGACAAATTTTTGAACCTAAAAGGAACCTGTATTCAAGGCTATCTACACCTAGAAAATATCGGTATAGTTTGCCGAATCGAATCGAAAAATCAAAAAGCAACCTGTCCTCATTGTGGCTTAGAGAGCGATAAACTACACCAAAATCATCGACATTTAGTCAAAGATTTACCAATCTCAGGTCAACCAGTGTACCTACAGGTTAATCGTCGTCAATTTAAGGGCGATAATTGTCAGAAACCCTTTAGCGAAGAGTTAGATTTTGTCGCCAAGAAACGAACCTATACGAAAAGACTAGCCGCAAATATACTCGAACAATTAAAAGAAGGAGATACTTTAAATGTTAGTCGAAGAAATGACGTAACGGAAGAAGAGATTCAAAGAATGATAGAGGACATAGCTGAAGAAATTACAGAGACAGACCTATCGAAATTAAAAAGACTAGGAATTGACGAAATCGCTCTAGTCAAAGGACAAAAAAATTACTGTGCGGTTTTAGTAAATTTAGATACGGGAAAACTAATAGCTATTCTAGAGAAGCGAACACAAGAAGAATTGAGGGAAACGCTTACAGGGTGGGGAAAAGAGGTGTTAGAGCAAATTGAAGAAGTCAGCATAGACCTTTGGTTGCC
>NZ_JAPZQJ010000536.1:0-2280 GCF_027530405.1 Microcystis sp. LE19-41.2A
ACCTTTATAGAGACAGACATTGCCGCAATTTTTGTCAATTGTTTGCGATCTGGAGCGAACTAATCAATTAAATCTCTTGCCAGATAAGGATTGAGTCGATTTATGCCCCCCTATCGAACCATAACAAGTCCCGAAGAGCCTTATTCTTGCTCATTGGCAGTTATTAAAAAAACAATATCCGAGCCGTTATCTAGTCATCGCTACTACCAATGTCAAACATTTTCAGGGATTCGCAGAAGCTTTAAATTGGCAAGATGTTAACCTATAACAGCTTTGATCTTGAGCATTTTTTCACTTTAACTACTTAGTCTTATGCAGTTTATTGATCGCGCCGAAATAGAAGTAGAAGGGGGTAAGGGAGGTGATGGAATTGTCGCTTTCCGTCGGGAAAAATACGTCCCCGCCGGCGGTCCGGCCGGCGGTAATGGGGGAAAAGGTGGTTCGGTGATTTTCGTGGCCACTCAGAACCTGCAAACCCTGCTAGATTTCCAGTATAGTCGCTATTTTAAGGCCGATGACGGTAAACGGGGCGGCCCGAACAACTGCACTGGGGCCAACGGTAGCGATCGCATTATTAAAGTTCCCTGTGGTACAGTGGTTTACGATCTCGATAGCGAGGAAATTATCGGCGATTTGGTCACTCCCGAACAGACTTTAATCGTGGCTGCCGGGGGAAAAGGGGGATTAGGCAACCGCCACTTTTTAAGTAATAATAATCGCGCACCCGAATACGCTTTACCCGGTTTAGAGGGAGAAAAACGCCATTTACGCCTAGAATTGAAGTTATTAGCGGAAGTGGGCATTATCGGGCTGCCCAATGCGGGAAAATCCACCCTAATCTCGGCCGTTTCCTCTGCTCGTCCCAAAATCGCCGATTATCCCTTTACGACTCTCATTCCTAACTTGGGAGTGGTACGCAAACCCACGGGAGATGGGACGGTATTCGCCGATATTCCAGGATTAATCGAGGGAGCGCACCGAGGAATCGGCCTAGGACATGAATTTTTACGCCATATCGAACGCACACGCCTGTTAATTCATCTTGTCTCCTTGACAGCAGAAGACCCGATCGCCGATTATCAAATTATCCAAGGGGAATTAGCCGCCTATGGTCGGGAATTGGAAAAGCGATCGCAAATACTGGTTTTCAACAAAATTGATGCTGTGGACGAGGAAACGATAGATAACTATCAAAAGCAGTTTGCTAAAATAACCAATGCCGAGATTTTGACCATTTCCGCCGTAACAGGAGCCGGATTAACCACTCTACTCGCCAAAGTTTGGCAGCAATTAGAGCAACTGGAGAGGGTCGAGGATGAAACCCCTTCCCTGTTTTCCTAAAATCGCTCGTTAGTTGTTGAGCTGCCGGGGTGCGGGTGGTCGGCGATTGCTCGGTCTTCTTTCCGTACCTTCAAAGTTACCATTAGAACGACGGGTGCGGCGCTGTTCAGCTTCATTTTCGGCCGCATAGACTTCTAGATAAAGAGAGCGACCCACACTCGCGGCCGCCATTTCTAGGGTAGTTCTAATCGCCTGTAAATTGCGTCCTCCCCGGCCGTAAACTTTGCCTTTATCGGCATCATCGAAGGCTACACGCACCCAAAGACGTTCATTTTCCTTACAGCGCTCGATATCCAATCTCAGACTGGCCGGCTCTTCCAAAAACGGCTCGATAATAAATTTCACCAGTTCGAGATAATTGGGGGTACTAGGCATTGATTTTCTCGAAAATTTTCTGTTTGGTGAGAATGCTGCGCACGGTGTCCGTCGGTTGCGCTCCTTGTTGTAAGCGTCGGATGATTCCTTCCTCATCCAGACGCACTTCATCGGTACGGGGATTGTAAAATCCTAATTCCTCTAGGGGACGACCATCGCGACGACTGGTGCTAACGGCCGCAACGATACGATAACTGGCTTCGCGTTTTTTACCAAAGCGTTTTAGACGTAATTTGATCATGGTTACTCAAAAATTCTCCTTTCAGATTCTAACTCATCCCGGTGGTATTTCCACAAGTGGCGATCGAGGAAACGGTCGGCAGCCATTGGCTATTATTGAAAATAACGCCGATATCTTAATGGTGAGGTACAAAGTTGAAGTGTGTTAGTTTTGGCTAACACACCCGAAATTAAGATTAAATTAAACCTCTTGCATAATTAATTTTTGAGGGTTCAAAAACGTCAAAAATAAGGATTAAATCGCATAAAATATGTAAATAGGGTCTGCTGAAAAAGTTTTTCCTGGGGGTAGGATTCAGTAGCCGGTCGTCAGTAGCCAGTCGT
>NZ_JAPZQJ010000083.1:0-2006 GCF_027530405.1 Microcystis sp. LE19-41.2A
AAGGAAGAGTCCATGATTTTCGGTTGTGGAAAGAGAGTAAAATAGGGTTAAATAAGGAAATAGAAATATTAGGGGACAAAGGCTATCAAGGGATTCAGAAAATCCATCAAAACAGTCAAATTCCTCATAAAAAAAAGAAAAAAGAAAAACTAAGTAAAGAGCAAAAAAAAGCCAACCGTCAGTTATCACAACGGCGCATAGTTATAGAACATATTCATCGTCGTCTCAAAATATTTCGGATACTTTCATCAAGATACAGAAATCGCAGACGGCGATTTGGTCTGAGATTGAATTTGATTGCTGGTATCTACAATTACGAACTTCGTTACCGACAAAAATATATATCTTGATTACTTTTGCAAGAGATCTAATGTTCACCTTACCCCCGGCAATGTGGACGACCGCAAACCCGTGAACAAATTGCTACAATCCTTGTTTGGCAAAGTTTTTGCTGACCGAGGTTATGTCTCTCAATCCCTGGGGGAGGAACTGCTCAAAGATTTTGGTATTGAGTTTTTTGCTAAACCCAAGCGGAACCTGAAAAATCGCTTAATCCGCCTTTATGACAAGCTTTTATCCCGTAAGCGTTCTATTGTCGAGACTATTAACGCTCTTCTGGAACTTTCGGAAATCCCTGACCGAATCCAGATTCTGAAACCCTTGGTTGACAAGTGATCGCTAACTTTTTTTCTAATAAGTAGTCATGCAAAATTAATTACCCAAATAAAAAATTAAGAAGTATAATACATGAAGAAACGAAGTAGCAGGAAAATACAATGAGATTTATTAGAGACCTAAACCCCGAGAGCCAGAAAATGCTAGAGAGAATTTATCGAGCTAGTAAACATCATCAAGTAAGAGAGCGAGCGAAATGTATACTCTTAAGTTTTCAGGGAACCCCGATAGAAGAATTGAGCGGAATATTTGGAGTTACGAGAAAGACCATCTATAATTGGTTGACGGCCTGGGAAGATAGAAAACTAATTGGTTTTTATAATCGTCGAGGAAGAGGGAGAAAACCTAAATTGACAGAAGCACAAAGCCAACAAGTTATTGACTGGGTAAAAGAAGAACCGAAAAGCTTAAAAAAAATCCAGATCAAACTTGTAGAAGAATGGAAATTAACCCTAAGCAAAGACACGATAAAAAGACTAATAAAAAAAATCAACATGAGGTGGAAAAGGGTGAGAAGAGGGGTGGGCAAAACCCCTGAGGAGTGGGAGCTTGAGGTCAAACTACCTATTTTAGAAGAACTCAAAAAACAGGAAAAAAGAGGAGAGATTGAGATAGGATATTTGGATGAAATGGGATGGGATTCAAAGCCTTGTATTCCTGATGCTTGGCAAGAAGAAAAAACCACGATAAAGTTACCACCAATTGAAGGTAAAAGACTAAATATTTTAGGAATAATGAAACGAGATAATCAATTATTTTATGAGACACAGGTCGGAACGGTTACTAGCGAGACAGTTATCAATTTTCTGGATAAATATTGCCAAAATATACAGAAAAAAACTGTCATAATAATTGACCAAGCTTCCATTCATACCAGCGATGCATTTATCGATAAACTTGAGGAATGGGAAAAGAAAAACTTGAAAATATTTTGGTTGCCCACTTATTCACCTGATTTAAATTTAATTGAAATATTATGGAGATTTTTAAAATATGAATGGATTGAATTTAGCGCCTATAAAGACCGAAAGAGCCTCCTCGCTTACGTTAAAAAAGTGCTGGACAATTATTATGACGGTTTTTTTCTGTATATTTTGGCAATATTTATCCAGAAAATTAATAACTATCTCGC
Source organism: Microcystis sp. LE19-41.2A (assembly GCF_027530405.1). Lineage (NCBI taxonomy): Bacteria > Bacillati > Cyanobacteriota > Cyanophyceae > Chroococcales > Microcystaceae > Microcystis > Microcystis sp. LE19-41.2A. Next base: position 1,808 of record NZ_JAPZQJ010000083.1, read on the forward strand.
TAGTAACCGTCATAATAATTGACCAAGCTTCCATTCATACCAGCGAGGCATTTATGGAGAAACTTGAGGAATGGGAAAAGAAAAACTTGAAAATATTTTGGTTGCCCACTTATTCACCTGATTTAAATTTAATTGAAATATTATGGAGATTTTTAAAATATGAATGGATTGAATTTAGCGCCTATAAAGACCGAAAGAG
>NZ_JAPZQJ010000319.1:0-8510 GCF_027530405.1 Microcystis sp. LE19-41.2A
GAAATGGGGCGAAAGTCTGTGGACTCTGTGTAAGACAGTACATGGTTTTTTAACTGTGGTATGCGACGGTGGTGGAAGCAGAAACTTAAATCGTGAGGTTTAGGAATCGCCGCACTTTTAGGGCGGCGAGGATGTCAATAAAGATGAGGCTAATCCCTGCCATCTTAGGGCATACTGTGAGTGTAACGAAGCACCATATTATTCAGTTTGCTTTCCCACTCCTTCCCTAGCTGAATCTCTATATTGGAGAAGCCATAGTCATGATCGAAATGAAAGTCGCTGGAATTGCCCTAGACGCTATCACTCGCAGTCCCATTGTACTGCTGAAGGATGGTTCCGAGCGTCGCGCCCTACCTATCTACATCGGACAAGATCAGGCTAAGGCCATTATCACCGTCCTCGAACAACAAAGACCCCCTCGTCCCCTCACCCACGATTTGATCGCTAATATTTTTAAAGTTTGGGACATGGATTTAGAAAAGATTATCATCCATTCTCTCCAAGATAATACCTTTTATGCTGTTCTCTGTCTCCAGCGCGGCGAAGTCAAAAAAGAAATCGATTGTCGTCCCAGTGATGCGATCGCCATTGCCCTGCGTACCAACAGTCCTGTCTGGGTAATGGAAGAAGTGATCGCTTCCGCTTCTATCCCTGTCGATCGTGACGCGGATGAGCAGGAACGTCAAGCTTTTCGCAATTTCGTCTCCAATCTTAGCCCCTCAGACCTGATCCAACGTCACGGTGATTTTAGTGATCAGTGAAAATTCAGGAGATAGGAGATAGGGGTTTAGGGGTTTAGGGGTTTAGGGAAATTTCAGCCAAATGCTCCACTTCCCCACTTCCCCACTTCTCCACGTCCCCACTTCCCCACTTCCCCACTTCCCCATCACCCCACACCCCACACCCCACACCCCACACCCCACACCCAATACCTTCTAACTGGTAACTGATAACTGATAACTGGTAACTGATAACTGATAACTGATAACTGAATCAATGCGTTATCGACGATTTGGCCGTACTAATTGGCAATTTTCGCTGTTTTCCCTGGGGACAATGCGCTGTTTGTCCTCAGAGTCGGTGTTTACTGCAACAGTTGATCGCGCCCTAGAATTGGGGATTAATCACCTAGAAACAGCCAGAGGTTACGGTAATAGCGAAGTTTTTCTCGGTCGCTACCTGCAGCGTCAAGGAGTGCGGGAGCGGGTTTATCTGACTACGAAATTGGTCCCCACTCCCGATCGCCAAACTATGGAAAAAGCGATCGCCGAATCCCTAGAACGATTACAATCAAATTACCTCGATTGTCTAGCAATTCACGGTATTAACACCCGCGAGCATTTAAACTGGATTAAAGACCCGCAAGGCTGCATGAAAGCCGTTTTTATGGCCCAAGAAGCTGGAAAAATCGGTCATATTGGCTTTTCTACCCATGCACCCCTAGAAATTATTCTGGAGACGATCAATACAGATTTCTTCGCTTTTGTCAATATCCATTACTATTTTTTTTGGCAAAGACAGCAACCGGCGATCGCTTTAGCCCAAGCAAAGGACATGGGTGTGTTTATTATTTCCCCTGCTGATAAGGGAGGTGGTCTCCACAGACCTCCCAAGAAGCTAGAGGAATTATGCGCTCCTTTTTCACCCTTAGAGCTAAATTATCGCTTTTTATTGAGCGATCCGCGCATTACTACCCTCAGCGTCGGGGCAGCGATCCCAGAGGAATTAGAGGCAATTATTAACGTATGCGAAGGAGATCAGCCCCTAGATGCGGCAGAAATTGCCGTTTTTAAGCGTTTAGAGGCACATTTAACCGATAAATTGGCTACAGATCTATGTAGCCAATGTTATCAATGTTTACCCTGTCCCGAAAATATTAATATCCCCGAAGTGTTGAGACTGCGGAATCTGGCAGTAGCTTACGAAATGACCGATTTTGGCCAGTATCGCTATCGAATGCTGGAAAATGCTGGTCATTGGTTCCCCGGACGCAAGGCCAATAATTGTACTGAATGTGGTGATTGTTTACCTCGCTGCCCGGAAAAATTGCCAATTCCCCAGCTGCTATTTAATACACACGAACTACTTAATGGCGCACCGCAACGGAGATTGTGGTCATCTTAGGACGAAACCCGAAAAAATTTTTTTTGGGGATCGTCAAAGTGTAAAAACTATCTTAAGATTAACAGGTAAGAGAATTAACTTTCTTGAATTTAAAGAGACAGAAAACAAGAAATAGATTAAGGAGTAAAGGATATGGCACTCGTCCCCATGCGGTTATTGTTGGATCACGCGGCTGAGAACGGATATGGCATCCCCGCTTTTAACGTAAATAATATGGAGCAGATCCAAGCGATCATGCAAGCGGCGGCAGCCACCGACAGCCCCGTTATCCTACAAGCTTCTCGCGGTGCGCGCAAATATGCAGGGGAAAACTTCCTGCGTCACTTGATCACCGCCGCGGTGGAAACCTATCCTCATATCCCCATCGTGATGCACCAAGATCACGGTAATGAACCCGCCACCTGCTACTCGGCCATCCGTAACGGTTTCACCAGCGTCATGATGGATGGTTCCTTAGAAGCGGATGCTAAAACTCCCGCCACCTACGAGTACAACGTTAACGTTACTGCTGAAGTGGTAAAAGTTGCCCACTCGATCGGTGCTAGTGTGGAAGGAGAACTCGGTTGTTTAGGTTCCCTAGAAACTGGTAAAGGAGAAGCGGAAGACGGCCACGGTTTTGAGGGAGAATTAGATCACTCGATGCTGTTAACCGATCCCGATGAAGCGGTGGATTTCGTCGAAAGAACTCAAGTAGATGCTTTAGCAGTAGCCATTGGTACTAGCCACGGCGCTTACAAATTTACCCGCAAACCCACCGGCGAAATTCTCGCTATTAGCCGTATTGAAGAAATTCATAACCGCTTACCCAATACTCACTTGGTTATGCACGGTTCTTCCTCGGTTCCCGAAGATCTCCTCGAATTAATCAACCAATTCGGTGGCGCTATCCCCGAAACCTACGGTGTTCCCGTGGAAGAAATCCAAAAAGGCATCAAGAGTGGTGTGCGTAAAATCAATATCGACACCGACTGCCGTTTAGCAATTACCGCCGCAGTTCGTGAAGCACTATTCAGCAACCCGAAAGAGTTTGATCCCCGTTTCTTCCTGAAACCCTCGATCACCTATATGCAGAAAGTTTGTGCCGATCGCTATCAACAATTTGGTACCGCCGGTAACGCCAGCAAAATCAAACAAATGTCCCTCGATGATTACGCAGCCAAATATGCTAAAGGGCAATTAACCCAAGTCAGCAAAAAAGTTGTGGCTGTCTAGTAGCTGAACAATTAAGCGATCGCTTAATGGCACCGATCTAGGAGAATTTTTTGGGGTAGTTAACCATAACTACCCTCTTTTTTATGGGAATGCCTTCAAGGGAAAGAGTTGTCAGATAAGAATCGATGGCTCTCTTGGGTTTGGTGGGTAAAATGTATTCTAAGATACAGTTCCGCCAGCGAGTGAGTGGGGTGCATCTCACATTTGCGGGACTACCGACAATCAGCAATTATCAGTGACTCGTAGATGATTACAAATATATCAGCAGCTGCGTGTAAGCATCCCACCGAAAAGCTCATGCGCTCCGGGGTTTGGGTAGGGTTGATTCATGAATCAACCCTACCCAAACGGGTGGTTTGGGGGGTTCTACCCCCCAAAAGCTGGGATTGAGCGATAAAACCGAAAGTAATGCCCGATCTTAGCCGAGAGTTTCCCCGTAAAAATCCCAATTGGTAGATTTACAAAAATGAGATGCACCCAGCGAGTGGAACGAACCACAAAGACACAAAGGACACAAAGATTGATCGCTCCTATATAAGTTAAACTGATCACACAAAGAATAAGAGAGCCAATCGATTTCAGAGAAAAGACTATACTGAAAATAATCAGCAGATCAGCACTTGATTTATAAGAGAAGCAAGATGAGAAAAAAATCGTTGTGGGTGGGATTATTAGTGGGATTTTGGTTTTGTCTGACTTGGATGGCATGGACACCCACAGCAGCCGCCTTTAGCGAAGAACAAAAATTACTACTGCAATCTTGGCGATTAGTCAACCAATCCTATTATGATGACACCTTTAATCATCAAAACTGGTGGCAGGTGCGGGAACAATTCATCAAAAAACCCCTCAACGATCGGACGGCGGCCTATAATGCGATCGAACAGATGTTAGCCACTCTCGATGAACCTTTTACCCGTCTCCTGCGACCGGATCAATACCATAACCTACAAATTAGCACCACGGGGGAATTATCGGGGGTAGGACTGCAAATTAATATCAATCCCGACAATGGTTATCTAGAAGTGGTTGCCCCCCTTGCTGGTTCTCCTGCTGAGGCCGCTGGTTTGACTAGCCACGATCGCATTTTGTTTATTGATGGCATCGATACCACTACTTTAACCCTCGACGCGGCGGCGGCCAAAATGCGCGGCACCCCCGGAACAGAAGTTTCCTTAGTCATTCTTCCCGATCAAAAAAGTCAACCAAAAACCCTATCTTTAACCCGTCAACGCATTTCTTTAAGTCCAGTGGTAGCGGTTTTGGATAAAAATTCTAGTTCCTTGCCCATCGGTTATGTGCGCTTAAATCAATTTAGTGCTAACGCTGCCAAAGAAGTCTCGGAAGCGGTGACAGATTTACAAAAACAAGGGGCAAAGGGTTATATTTTAGATTTAAGAAATAACCCCGGTGGTTTACTGCAAGCGGGCATAGAAATCGCTCGGATGTGGATTAATCAGGGAACGATCGTTTATACGGTTAATCGCGAGGGAATTGCCGATAGTTTTGCCGCTTCTGGCAATGCTTTAACCGACTCGCCTTTAGTCGTTTTAGTCAATCAGGGAACCGCCAGCGCCAGCGAGATTTTAGCCGGAGCATTACAGGACAATCAACGGGGGGTTTTAGTGGGAGAAAAGACTTTCGGTAAGGGATTAATTCAGTCCCTATTCGAGTTACCCGATGGGGCAGGATTAGCGATTACCGTGGCGAAATATGAAACTCCCGCCCACCATGATATTCATAAGTTAGGAATTATCCCGGATCAAGTGGTGGCACAGGAACCGATCACATATCAGGAAATCGGCACCGAAAAAGATAGTCAATACCAAACGGCAATTCAGTTTTTAAACCAGAACACCGTTTTAGCCAAAGCTTCCTAAGTGGGGTTTTCAGTTATCAGTTACCAGTTATCAGTTATCAGTTATCAGATGCGAGTTTTCAGGATTCTTCGTTACTTGGTATAGTTCGATCGGGGGGCATAAATCGACTAAATCCTTATCTGGCAAGAGACTTAATTGATTAGTTCGTTAGAGAGGGAAAACAATTAACAAAGATCGCATCAATGTCTTTATATATAAGGGTTTTATCCCTTATAGCCCCGTTTATTGCCTAAGACAAACAAAAAGAACCGTTTTCAGTTTACTGTTTACTGTTTACTGTTTACTGATCACTGAAAAAACTTCCCACACCCCACACCCGACGGCATAGGTCGAACAAATTAGCCATTTTTTCCATCAATATCTAAATTAAGATGGAAACCTGTTTGATTTGAAGAGAATGCTAACATCGATTAGAATTTTCCCAGTCCGGGCTTTTCAGTCTTGCAACCTTGACTCATCCTTGATTTTACTGCCATGCAGAGATATATTCGATCGCCCCTAGCCCTAACCCTGAGCATCAGCCTCTTAGCTAATTTTTTAACCGCTTGTAATAATGCCCAAACCCCCGATAACACTGCCTCTAGTCCCACCACCACTGGCCCCGGTGATCAAGGCTTAAAATTAGGGGCTTTACTGCCCATTACCGGAGATTTAGCCGCCATTGGTCAAAATATGCCCGAAGCAGCCGCCCTAGCGGTAGAGACTATCAATGCCTGTGGTGGAGTCAATGGCAAACCCGTCACCCTCGTGAAAGAAGATGACCAAACCGATCCCGCCGCCGGTGCTTCAGCGATGACGAAACTAGCGGAGGTGGATAAAGTAGCCGGTGTGATCGGTTCCTTTGCCAGTAGCGTCTCAGGAGCAGCCGTCGATGTGGCGGTGAGAAAGAAAGTTATGTTAGTCTCTCCGGGTAGCACCAGTCCTGTATTTACTGACAGGGCGAAAAAAGGCGATTTTAAAGGTTTTTGGGCGCGGACGGCTCCCCCGGACACCTACCAAGCTCAAGCTTTAGCGGTCCTAGCTAAGAAAAAGGGTTTTCAAAATGTGGCCACCGTCGTGATCAATAACGATTATGGAGTCGGATTTGAACGGGAATTCGTGAGCGCTTTCGATAAATTAGGCGGCACTATCACTAATAAGCAAAATCCTGTCCGTTATGACCCGAGAGCTGCCACTCTCGATAGTGAAGCGGCGGCTGCCTTCGCTAACCAACCGGATGCTGTAGCGGCAGTCCTTTACGCTGAAACCGGCAGTTTATTACTGCAAGCGGCCTATAAACAGGGATTGACCAAAGGAGTTACCGTCCTCCTCACCGATGGGGTTTATTCGGAAGATTTCACCAAACAGGTGGGGAAAGGAACCGATGGTAAGTCAATTATTGCCGGCGCCCTAGGTACAGTCCCTGGGGCCGACGGTCAAGCTTTAAGCGCTTTTACTACTCTCTGGAAGGAAAAAACTGGCAAGGATGTCACCGCTTTTGTTCCCCATACTTGGGACGCGGCGGTTTTATTGATGTTAGCAGCTGAGGCGGCTAAATCTAACACTGGTGAAGGGATTCAAAGCAAGATTCGTGAGGTGGCTAACGGTCCGGGGACGGAAGTAACCGATGCTTGTCAAGCCATGGAAATGATTCGCAAAGGCGAGGATATTAACTATCAGGGGGCCAGTGGCAATGTGGATATCGATGAAAATGGCGATGTGGTCGGTAGTTACGATGTCTGGACTGTCAAGGATGACGGGACTCTCAAGGTTATCGATCAGGTGACACCTAATCAGTAATCAGTAATCAGTAATCAGGAGTCAGGAGGTAGGGGATAGGGTGATAGGGATTTAGGGGTTTAGGGAAATTTCAGCCAAATGCTCCACTTCCCCACTACTTCACTACCCCACTTCATAATTCATCATTCATACTTTGTGCTTTTTGTCAAAAAAACTTTTTTTTTTGCAACAAAACTACACAAAAAAAAGATCATCGTTGTGGGTGAAATTGACTCATTTACCTGTCTTAATTAGGGTCTGCTGAAAAAGTTTTTCCTAGGGGCAGGGTGTAGGGTGTAGGGTGTGGGGTGTGGGGTTTTACAGATTTTGAGGGGGTCAATTACCTAATTTTCAGGGAAAAAGTCCCTGAATTTCCCCAACAGTCTTATGGGATGAAAATTCGACCGATTCCCATATAGTTTTCTAGATCAAATAAAATCTCAATCAAGCGGGTAGCACATCTTTGCCGATAGCTACTTTCATCAAAGCGATCAGGGTTTCCAATTGTCAGAATTGGCAGGGAAGCGGGTGTATTTTCTTCACGTATGGTTTGTTCCAGCGAATCAATTCCTTTCATATTTCGATTTGCTGTAATTAAAATCATCTGAGTGTTTTGAGCAAATTGCCAAACAACCCGATCACTACTATCCATCGGCAATCCAACATCCTGAAAGGTGAAGAAGCGGATGGGCAAAAGATCAAGCCATCCTTCTGCTGAGAGGGTTCCCCAGAATAAAACAACATCGCCCGTTAAGTTGTAGTCAATCAGAAAGTTCATGATTGAGATTCAATGCGTGCTTTCCACTCTTGAAGCTTCGCACGAATGGTTTCTTGACCGGGCTTAGGGGGCATCGCCGCAATCTTGGCAAATCGCTCACGATTTCGCTCTTCCCAGTATTGACGAATTTCTGTCGCTGTCTGCAAGCATTCTTGATACTCGGCTTCAACCTCAGTACAATGAGTCTCAATGTATGCTAGGGCTGAATCAATCTGTCTATCATTAAGACCAAGTTTTTCACGAATCAGCTTGGGGGGATACTGAGCCTTTAGGTAATCCATAACATCATAAAGGGTAATTCGCGTACCGGCGATTGTCAATCCACGCTCTGTACGAATAATAGCTGATTGCCCGTTGGATACCAGAACCATACTCATAACCTTCTAGAATTTCATCGAAAATTTGGGTCTGAAACCCCGTCGTTCTACGACGGCTTTACTGTTAAATATTAGCGCATTTACACGATATATGCTAGAATGCGAGATATGGAAAAAGCCTATTCTTACCGATTTTACCCGACACCAGAACAAGAGTCGCTATTGCGGCGCACTTTGGGATGTGTAAGATTGGTTTACAATAAAGCTCTCCACGAACGAACACAAGCATGGTATGAAAGACAAGAAAGAGTAGGCTACGCTCAAACTTCTTCAATGCTAACCCATTGGAAAAAACAAGAAGAATTAAACTTTTTAAACGAGGTAAGCTGTGTACCTTTACCACAAGGGTTAAGACACCTACAAACAGCTTTTACTAATTTC
>NZ_JAPZQJ010000245.1:0-28378 GCF_027530405.1 Microcystis sp. LE19-41.2A
CAGGAATATTATCTCTTATCTTGACCAGATGGATTGACTTCCAGGGGTGACAAAACAAAGCGAGCAACTGGAACATCTCCCCCTAGATGTTAAGTCTGATTGCCCAGTCATTCTCAACAAGCACTGTTTATTGAGAATGACCGGGGGAACCCTGAAATTTTCGGCTTAGTTGGTGGCAGCTTGCCGCCAACTCACTCCTCTAGATAAGTATTTTGACTCACGCCCCTTCCTCTTTTGAGACGTTGTGACACTTAGGGTGCGGAATGTGGGTTTCAATTTGACAACGCCCAATTTCTTGATCAGACACGCTATAAACTAGGCGATGTTCTTTTGTAATGCGTCGTGACTATAATCCTGATAGTTCATGTTTTAATGCTTCTGGTTTTCCTAATCCAGAAAAAGGCTCTCTTTGAACATCTTTAATAAGGCTGACAATTTTAGCGTCAACTTTTTTATCTGCGATCACCCATTGGTTAAACTCATCAAAACTTCGGGTTAGAAAGGCGACTTTCCTGATAAGTTAGCAGCATCTACATAAATATAACTATCAGGATTTTTAAGAGATTCTCTTGCCTCTTGGAGATGTTGACGGTTAGCTTCTGTGGAAAGCAGATAGTCTGTTTCATCCATTTCAGCAGCTTCTTTAATCAATAAAATCGCTTCGACCACTGTTCCTTCTGGTAAGTCGAGGGGAGGTAAACTAAGTTGACCATTTTTGATGATTGTTTGGTATTTCAGTGCATTCATATAATTTTACTATTCTTGAGATTTTACTAATTATAGCAGTTTCAACGATAACTTGGCTCTTCTCGTTTCTGTATAGTCTTACCTCGTTGCCAGGGTATCCCTTGCAACGCATTTCCAGAGGTTCTAGCTTTTGTGTAACCCATCAGGGAAGGGAGGGATATCCTCCCCTTTCTCGTGCCAATGTAGAACCTTGGCACGAGACAAAAGGAATAGGATCAAGGTTATTTCTGTCCCTTTTTCTTATTTTTGCGGGACTTATTTTTTCTGACTATTCTTAGCAAGTTTCCGCCGCAAGCCGGTACCGAATCCGATAACGGTTACTAAACCTAACATGGCTAGAGGTTCAGATTCGGGTACGGGTACGGCTACGGTACTCACTATTAAATCATCAAAGGCAATATCAGAACTATCGTTAGGAGTCCCAAGTATTCCCAAAATCTCAAGAGTGCTTTGACCACTGGTTGCCGTGAATGTGAAATTACCCGAGCTATTGATCCCAAACTATTAATTTTTTGTTTTCGTTAGAGACGGTTTTATTACTAGGATTAATTACAAACTGACGACCACAATCTTTCCCCTTACGTTTTGGTTTGCCATTATGTGTAGAACCATTTTTGATGGTATGGCAAGAACCCCATTTAGGACAACGAAATATTGAAGCTTGTGAATCTTTACAACTCAGGCTAGATAAGCAAGAGAGCTACGCCACTACTATCGGATCACTACCGGCTGAGCTCACCGTCGAAGCCTGATCTCACGGCCGAAGCCTGTCTCCTGTCTCCTTTTGCACGACTACTTAACTTTTCGATAATCTAAGACAAGAGTGGATTAAAAGTCAAATTTCCTCCGAGAACCTCTGAGAGAGTAAAATTTCTCTTTTCGCTATTTAGTGGCTTACCGCTAGAATAATAGGACAAAAACGCTATATATAGCGTCTAGCCAGTAGAGGACAAGGATGAAATATTTAGAAGAATGGCGTGGTAGCGGGGTGGACGCGGAGTTAATCCATCTCAATGTCACCAGTTTAGCGGGGTTATCTCCCAGTGAATACCTACTCTACTCCCAAGAATTACCGCGACGCAATGATGGCAGGGTTAGGGATAGTATTCTCAAGCGTTATGAACATACCAGTCAAGGCGGTTGGTGGTGTTCAGGAATTGACTTATTAACTGGTAATTATGACCTTTGGGGCTGTTTTAAGCCCGATTTTCCCCGTTTAAGCTTCGATAAGGCTAAACCGATTAAGTACGAACATCCCCCCCAAACCCCTACGGGAGTCTTTGCTTTGCGGGTTCCCCTGAAAATTTGGCAAAGGATAGCCCAGTCTATCAGTATTAATATTTTAACTGAAGAAGTGGATAATAAGCAAGAGGATCTCGGTTTTTGGTCTTGGGTAATCAAACATCCAGAGATACCTATTTGTCTTACGGAAGGAGCGAAAAAAGCGGGGGCATTACTAACAGCAGGTTATGTGACAATTGCCTTACCCGGAATTCACAATGGTTATCGTACTCCCAAGGACGAATTAGGTAGAAGAATCGGCAAATCTCATCTAATTCCGCAGCTAGAAAAATTAGCTAATTCAGGACGAAAGATTTATCTAGTTTTTGATCAAGAAACTCAACCAAAGAACCAACAAGCGGTTAATTTAGCTTTACAGAGAATGGGTTATCTATTCAGTCAGGCTAACTGTCAGGTAAAGGTAGTTACTTGGGATGCTGCTGACGGTAAAGGGGTGGATGATTTACTAATCAATCGAGGGGAAGATTACTTCCAACAAGTCTATCAAAAAGCTACCTCTTGGGAAATTTGGAAGGCAGCGAGTTTAAATAGTTTAACTCTCCCACCTCATCTAGAGTTAAATAGCCGTTACTTGCCAGATATTGCCATCCCTACATCAGCGCAGTTAATGGCGATTAAATCGGCTAAAGGTACGGGGAAAACTGAGTTTTTAGCCAAGATAGTTAAACAGGCTATTGCCAATCAACAAAAAGTTTTAGTTATCGGTCATCGGGTGAAACTGGTGGAGGAGTTATGTCAACGCTTTGGTTTAAACTATATCAGTCAAGTTAGGGACAATCCTGCGGCACAAATTTACGGTTATGGTTTATGTATTGACTCTCTCCATCCCCAATCACAAGCTAAATTTCAAGCGGAAGATTGGCGAGAAGCTATCATTATTATCGATGAGATCGAACAGGTTCTATGGCATGGGTTAAATGGGGATACTTGTAAAACTAATCGTGTGGCAATTTTAAGATCCCTAAAGTCCCTGCTGCAAACTGTGGTCAGCAGTGGGGGCAAAGTCCTAGTTGCCGATGCTGATTTAAGTGATATTTCCCTAGAATACTTAACTTCTCTAGCGGCGATTAAACTAGAAAATTTTTTAATTAGTAACGATTGGAAACCTAATTATCAGGAAGCTTGGCGAGTTTATAACTACTCTGATAATACTCCCCAACAGCTAGTTAATGATTTAGTCAAACATATTAAAGAGGGAGGAAAACCTTTTGTTTGTCTGTCAGCACAAAAGTTAACCAGTAAATGGGGGACAATTACCCTAGAATCTTATCTAAGAAAGCAATTTCCCCAGAAGAAAATTTTGCGGATAGACTCAGAGTCATTGCAAGATTCTAGTCACGCTGCCTATGAGGCGATTGGCAATTTAAATCAATTGTTGCTTAACTATGATATAGTTCTAGCTAGTCCTGCGATCGAAACGGGAATTAGTATTGATATTCAGCAACACTTTACCTCGGTTTGGTGTTTAGCACAGGGGATTCAAACTCCCACTTCTATCGCTCAATTTTTAGGGAGAATTAGAGAGAATATTCCTCGTTATATTTGGTCAGCAGTGTACGGATTTAATCAGGTGGGCAATGGTTCCACTTCTATCCCCAAACTTCTCACCTCTGGACACCGACTAACGGAGGTTAATATTCGCTTATTACACCAGTCAGATTTAGAATCTCTGGAGGATTTAGATACAACTTTTCAAGCGGAATCTCTCCTCTGCTGGGCAAAAATGGCTGTGCGAGTAAATGCTTATATGCTTAATTATCGTCAGTCAATTCTAGGTATTTTACAAGCAGAAGGTCATAGAATTAAAGAACGGAATCAGGAAGAAGAACTAGAAATAAATAATCAGTTAACGGCAGCAATTGAGGAAATTAGGGAACATAATTATCGTTCTGAATGCGAGGAAATTGCCAGCGCAGACGAGATCACGGAATCAGAATATCGTTGGCTAAAAAAACAGTTAATTAAGTCAGTGAAAGAAAGGAGAATTATCAGGAAATATGACCTATACAAACGCTATGGAATCCCCGTCACACCGCAATTAGTGATTAAAGATGATCAGGGATGGTATCAAGAACTACGCCTACATTACTTTTTGACAATTGGGCGACAATTTTTGTGTGATCGAGATGCTTTAATTGCCCGTAAACTGATAGAATCAGGTCAGGGAAGTTTATTTATTCCCGATTTTAATGGTAGTCAATTAGGAGTGATTATCGGGACGTTAGAAGTGTTGGGAATTCCCGTATTATTAGCTAACCCTGAAAGAGAATTAACTAATCATGATGCCGATTTACAAAAAATGGCCGAAATCGCCATTAAAAACCGCAACGAGATTAAAACTATCACCAAGATTAACCTCTCTAATACTGCCCGTCCTCTGACGATTATTCGTAATTGTTTGAACTTGTTAGGTTATCAATTAACCAGCAAGGGCAGCCAGAGAATTGCTAAAAAATCTCTAAAAGTTTATCAGATTGTTGCCCCTCAGGATGGGAGAGAACAAGTGTTTCAACAATGGTTATTTAGAGACGAAAAATGTGCGGGAAGTTCTGAGATTTGGTATGAGGACTATCTCTTTTCTCTCACCCAGAAACCATCTCTAGGCGAATCAGAAAATGCTTATATTCAATTAAGTCTAGAATTTAGTCTAGCTATGGAGAAATTGCCTATTTAAGCGACTTTTTTCCCTAAAATGACCACATCAGCCAGAAAATCGTCTAGAGCGGCAATTTGGGGTAAATAACCCCATCGTTGAAAGCCGAATTTTTCAAAGAGACAAATACTGGCTTGATTGTGGGCAAAAATAATACAGATAAGATTAGATATACCCAATTGGGGACAGCGCTCCAAGGCATATTCTACTAATAATTTACCGATTCCACGACCTTGATAATCGGGGGCAATATATAAACTAACCTCTGCCGTTTTTTGGTAAGCGACACGACCATAAAACATCTGTAAACTCAGCCAACCCACCACCCGACCTTCGATCGCTATTACCCAGATGGGATACTGTTCAGGATCGTGCTTTTCAAACCATTCTCGCCGACTTTCGAGGGAAATAGGCTTTAAATCTGCGGTTGCCTTGCGAGTGGGAACAGCAGCATTATAAATCTCGATAATTGTTGGTAAATCTGTTTCTTTAGCCTCGCGAATAATCATAGAATATCAAGTAAGATGAAGTATAACCTAATTTTCCCTTGTCTCCTAACTTCTGAATTATGCTATATCTCTCAATCTTACTTTAAAATTGGGTTTGATAGCGGACGGTAAACTCATTCAAATTGTAATCGTAGGAGAAGCGGATAAAAGACTGGGAATTAACTCGATAGACGGTTTCCAAATTGGGAAGAATATTAAAATCCGTTGCTCCGATCGCATTACTAACCGCATTTTCCACATCATACACGACTCCTTGGGCTAAGAGGGGAATTGCCAACTGAACCACTCCAAATTGAATTAATTGTTCCGTATTTTTCCCCTGTAAACCATTAAAAACCGACAGCAATTGTTCCCCCAAAAGTCGAACGATTTCCCCTTGGCTGCGGGGGGGAGTGCTGGTTAATTTAACTAGGGGAGTATTAAGCAATCCCTCATCTTCACCTCTAGCAAAAGCCACTGCTTGTAAACAATTAGCAGCTTTTTGTAATTCTGTATCTGTATAGTTTTCCTCTAGGGGAAAAGGTGGACTATCGGGACGAATTTGGCACACTTCATTGATATTACGTCCTAAATTTGGTAGCAAGCGGTTTAATTCCCCTTCAACGCTGAGGGTGACATCAATCCTTTGAATGCGATTGAGGCTATCATCGGGAATTTCATTACTAGGAAAATCCCCCCCTGGACGGGAGATAGCAAAATCACGAGATTGAGAAAATTCGCTGAGAATTGTTCGCAGTTGAATATCAACAAAGGGATTAAAAAGTCCCAACCCGCGACTAGAATCGAAAACAATAACATTTTGATTGCGTCGGTTAAGAAGAAAACGCGTATCGATGTAACTAACCCGTCCTCGATCGAGATTAATCACTCCATTGGTTTGTAATTTCTCTAGTGGAGTGAGCGGACCGTTCAAGGTTAAAGCACCACTAAAATCAAATTGATACAAAGGTTCTTGTTCGATGGATAATCCCGCTAAAGACACTTGGAAATTATTTAAAACTGGAGTAATATTTGTCGTCTGAGGAATGTTGAGAGGCTGCAGCCAGCGACTCACCGGTTTATCCGTTTCTTGATTAATTTCTGGGGTGCGAGGAAGAAAAACTTTACCCCTAGAAAGACGCACATTCCCCCCGATAATTGGTTGCTGAATTGTTCCCGTTACCATGGCATTCCCAGCAATTAATCCCCGATAAAGGCCATTAATTGCTATATCTCCCTCTTGAATATTAACTGTTAAGGGATTAGGATTATTTTTGATGGCTTGAAAGAAAGGTAAAACTCCCACCACAGAAATTTGTCTGTCAGCGATCGAGCCTTGTAATTCCTCTACTGTTAAGTTTTCAGGGGTTAACCCAATGCGGCCATTTACGGTTAAAATCTCTGGAAAAGCAACACTGCGGATAGCGGCATTATTGAGAGTAACTATACCATTTGCTTCTAAATCTTTGATTTTTAAACCCTCTTTTATATCTAATCTTCCCGTCGCTGAAAGAACTACCTCTCCCTCACCGTTAACCCATTCGATGGCGTTTTGACTGATAGCTTCAATTAATTTGATTGCATCGGTTCCCAATTTTGCTTGGATTTTTAATTGATCATTACCCGGTAAGGGAGGATAGGGAATGCTGGCATAGAGTTGGATTGATTCGGAGGAGGTTGTCCGCAAATCAAAACGATACTGGTTATAGGTAAATAAACCAATTATATCTTGATTAATATTTTGGGCATTAATTGCACCGTCAATAAAGGCAAAATTACCCTGAATACGAGGATTTAATAAAGTTCCTGTAATTTGTCCTTGAGTTTTTAGACTACCGGACAAATCTAAGGGAAACTGCACAAAATTTCTCAAGAGATCGAGAGAAAGATTTTCCACGGCAAAACTTCCCTCTACTTTTTTTAGGGAAAAATCACCCGCTAAAAATACGGAAGAATCTCGTGATTTTAATCTAATCGGTTCTATCCTGAGCAACTGACGATTTAAGTTAAGATTAATTGTTACTTCATCAATAGGAATTAATTGGGTATCGGTGGTGACAATTCCCAGAGGGTTAACAATATTTACCGTCGGTCTTTGGGGTCGCCATTCCCATCTACTGCCCTGAAATTTTACGCTAAGATCGGGATTTTTTAAAGTCCCAGTTAAGGCTATATTTGCTTGATAACGGCCGCGAAAATCTAGTTCAGAAGGTATCCCGACTACCCCTCTTTCCCTTGCTAATTGCTGGATTATTTCTTCAATTTTTGCCCGCAAATTTACCTGTTGTGCTAGGGAAGCTTCGGGATTACCTACTCCTAGGGGACTAAGTTGAATAGCCTGGTTACTCTCGGAGGAGAAAAGGTTGATTAAACTGGTTAAATCATAGATACTAGCAACTGATAATAAATCTTGAATATAACCTTGATCTACCCTGAGTTTAGCTTCTATTTCCTGGGTTTGCCAATTAAATAAACCTTGCAGATTATATTGACTTGCACCCGCTTGTAAACTACCTTCTTGCAGTTGAACTATGGAATCCCGATAAACCAAATTTGCCGTTAATTTTTCCCCAATTAAGTTACCTAAACTAGGTCGGTTAATCTCTAGTTGTCCCTGTCCCTGTAAGTTAAATAAATTGATGTCTAGATTAGCATTCACTTGTCCAGCAATAATCCCCGGAACATTGTAGGCTGCCGTGGGAGATATTTTCAGGATTTCTAGGGGAAAATCGGCAATCTGAACATTTAAATTTTCTCCGCTTCGTTTAGCTGTGGCTAGAAAAGGAGTTTTATTTCCAAAAGCTTGGCGAATATTTATCCCTAAGGGAAGATAGGGCAGCAGACAATTATTTTGTTGACAAGGATCGAAAGTTAGGTCAATAATGTCCTGATTTCCCCGCAGATTTAAACTAATATTTTGACCGATTCCTGCTTGCATACTTCCTTTTAAGATAGGTTCAAAGGGTCGATCATTAATGCTAAAATTCGCTAAATTTATATCTCCTTTGATTTGTATATTTCCCACTTTTTGCCAAGCAGTTAAGAGATTTTTTCCCGTGATTTGTCCTTGAAATTCTCCGCTCCCTGTCAGTGTCGATTCTCTGGGTTTCAAACGAGGATCGATCGGTAAAAGCGATATAATCTGAGTTAGCGGTACAGTAGCAAGGTCGGTTTTTGCCTGTAGATTTAAGTTAACCTCAGCGATATCGGGTTGACTGATAAGATTAGCTAAAAGAATATTTCCTCGCACATTAAAGCTATTTTCTCCCCACTGTGCCGAAAGATTATTAACCTGAATTGGTGTTACTCCCTGCCAAATTTCTTTAATATTTCCCGCTAAATTGGCACTAAAATCTAAGTTAGGAATCGAGATTGATTTTATTCCTGGCAATTGCCCCATTAGGGCAGCGGGATCAAGATTAGCGGCAATAATATCACTTTGCCAGAAATTATTATTCAGTTGTGCCTTAGCTTTAATCTCTCCTTTAGCTACATTAATACGAGAGTTAAAAACTGCTTTGACACTGCCTAAGTTGAGTCGTTTTTCTAGCAGAGAGTCGAAAATAGTTTGGGCATTTCCTGTCGCTTGAAACTTCGTTTGGTCAATATTCAACGCTAGGGGAAGATTAGTCTGAAAATTCTCTAAGCTACTGAGAATATTAAAAATACCGTTGTTTAACTGAATATCAGTATTAATCGGATTATTATCCACTAACAACCGAGTATTTACCCTAGCATTGACGGTGGACAAATTAGGGATTTTTCCCGCTAACAATTCCTTGATTGCACCAGTGAAATTGACTTGGGTTTTCCCTAGACTAACAGGAATATTTATATTGGGTAAAAACGGATTTAAGTTAATGCCAGCCGTATTAACTATACCGCTTAAAATACCTTGTTCCAGTTGGGTTGTCGTTCTCAGGGATTGATTATTGACAAATAACTGTATATCCCCCTCTCCGCGCCAAGTTTGTAAATCCGTTAAAGTACCGCTAATCAGAGCATTTATTCTGCCAGCAAAGCTGATTTTTGCCCTGCCTAAACTAACGGGAACTGTTAAATTTTCCACTAGAGGATTGAGACTAATTCCCCCAGTGTTGACTGTTCCTGTCAGAAAACCTCGATTCAGTCTGGCTGTGGCAATTAAAGGATTATTATCTACTAATAACTCCATATTCCCTTGACCTTGCCAACTGCTGAAAATATTATTTTTATTATTTAGTAATTCTCCTAAATAACCTTGTAAATTAATTTGCGATCGCAGTAATTTAACCTGGGTTGGTAAGTTAGGCAATAGGGAATTAATCGGCAATCCCGCTAAGAAAGCGTTAGCCTGAAGATTTCCTTGCAATACTTGACTATTGACTGAAATTGTGCCTTGTTTACCGCTAATTCTTAAGTTAGCAACTCCGTTTAAAGTATTAATATTAAGTTGGTCAATTTTGCCACTAACTTGAATATTAGCTGTCTCTAAATTTAAGGGTTCTAAGGTTTCTAGGTAGGGGCAAATGCTATCTAAATATTGACAAACAAGAGGCACAAAAGGAGTCAATAAAAAGTTATTACCCGTGATTTTTCCCTGGACTAATTTGCTAGTAAAATCACCATTACCATTAACCTGTAGTTTGCCGCCATTTGTTTTAATGACCGTATCGGTTAAATTTATTTTGTTGCCCCCTAAAAATACTTTACCCTCCCCGGCAACATTGATTAATCCTGACTGATTAACCCTGGGTATTTGCCAATTAATTAATAATTGTGGCAGTCCTAAACTACCCCTAGCTTTAATATTAGCTTGCAGATCGTTTATATTAATTTTGGCGGGAATTGTTGCCAGTTGAGATAAAATTTTTCTCGTGGGAAAATTGGCTTGTAAATTCAAATCAATCGGCATTTTTGTCCCGTCAAGAGGTTGATTTTTTTGCAGGGATTGCAGAATATTTAACTGCAATTTTCCTTCTCCTTTAATTTCTCCACCTGCGACGGGTTTAATTTGAATTTTATCTAAATTAAGACGATTGAGATTTGTTTGAAAATTACTGGTTATTGATTGAATAGGAATTTGCTCAAAAATAATCGGTTTGCTGTTGCTAACGGTTCCTTTAATTAGAGGTTGATCTAGTTTTCCCGTCACTTGAAAAGTAGAGCGTGCTTCTCCCCGTAAATCTAGAGGTGATTGCAGATAAATAATTCTTAAAAGTTGTTGTAAATCCACCGATTCTAGAGCGACATTGAGATGATAACCAGTTTGCCAATTTACTTCTCCTCTCACCTCAGTTTTCATCTTGCCAATACTTGCGTTCGCCTGTTCAACTAATACTTTATCTCCCTGTAAATTTAACTTAGTTGTTAGCTTAATTGGATACTGAAAAGGTTGGAATTTCCCCGCTACATCCGTCACCTGAAAATTACCATTTCCTTCGGTTTGATTTAGCTTTGCCCAACTGGGAATATTGAGAGCAATATTGGCATTTACTTGTCCTTGATTTAATTGGAAATTGCGATTAGGAATTAAAGTTAATAGTTCACTTAAATTTAAACGATCAATCTGAAGATTAGTTTGACTTTCACCCGTTTTTAACGCCGTTTCTCCTTGAATTTTTACTTGACTTTTGAGGATTTCTGCGCTAAGATCGTAGGTGAGAGGTTGCCTTTGATTATCAAGAAATCTTCCTTGACCATCGGCTTTAATTTCTATCGGTTTTTTCAGGGTATAGGGTTGGATAGTAATAGCTGCCTTCTCCACCTGAACACCCAGATTTAACTTAATAGGTGCCTCCCGCTCAAAGTTACTAGATATTTTTTCTAAATTATCGAGCCATTGACCATTTTTATCCTGATCGAGATAAATACTGGGATTAATTAACTTGACATCAACCGGCAGCGGCAGACCTAAAAGTAAGGGCAGCGGATTTAATCCCAATTCGATCGCATCAATAGATAAACTATCAGCAGAATTGGCCGTAGCTGGAATTTCCGATTTACCGATACGGATGCGATTAAAATAAAAGCCCTCTATCTTACCTACCCTGACGGGTCTATGCAGCATTTCACTGAAGATATTATCTAAAATTGGGGTGAGACGTTCATAAACTAAATAACGAGTCGTAAAATAGCCAAGGGAGGTAATTCCTAGGAGAGTAATTCCCCCGACAATTAAAGTAGAAGGCCGGCGTAAAAATCGACCGATACTCAGAAAAAGATTAGGACGAGAAGAAGGATCGCCAGGGGAGTTACTCATAATTGTTTACCTCACACACACCAAAGAAAGGGCAACGGCTCACCAGAGCTAATAAACTATGATAATTCACCGCAGCACTGATAGCCCTCAATCGATTAATTGCCATTTTTTAGGCAATTATTGGGCTTAAATCCTGTGAGGAAGTCAAGGGATGCGGTCAATTAAAAGCCTCTCTCCCCATCTTAGCCTAAGACTCGAATGGCTGGCTAAAATTTTCAACAATCCGCCAAAATCTGCCTAGCTTCAACAGTCAACCGAATTAATATTGATCACCCCACCAGTTCAAGCAGAATATTGCTCGGATCAATAGGTTCGGAAATTGAAGATTGAGAGAAAACTTGTGCGGACAGACAACAATCCGGCGCAGTCTGGAACAACAACCAGAAGTATTCAGTCTTAGAATATTGGGACTAGCACGTCTATTTTTACTGCAAAAAGCGTCTTATAGATAAAGATTATGAAAGCCAGATTATCGATCGCCCTAACCGCCCTAATGACCTTGGGCATAACTGCCACACCAGCGGCCAACTTTGACGAACAGGACATCGAGCAGACCCAGGTAGTAGCGATCGCTCGTCCCTACGGAGGTAATAAATTTGACCTGCTAGTATTGGAACAAATTCCGGGAAAACAGAAGTGTTGGAGCGAAAGCGGCTCAAATCCCGTCATGATTGACCCGCTGCTCCTCAACTTTGACTTTACCGGCATTTGTCGCCGCGCCACTGATAGTAATGGTTATTCTATCCGTCTCGATGGCCGGGATTTTGGGCTAGATTACATCCTGCGTATTGTGGAACGCAATGGCGAATTATACTTAGTGGGAACTCCCCGGGATGCGCGCAGACCGGAATTAGTGGTGGGAAGAACCCGAGGAATGCAAACAGGATTTATGAAAATTATCCTCGAACCGGGTTGGAGATTTAGCCGTCGTACCTTTGAAGGCAAAAGTTTAGGCCACTTCTACTTTAGCGGCAAAGAAGCGGAAGTTCTCGCAGCCACCGGCAGACCTCCCCTCAGCGAAACCACTCCTCCCCCCAGTTCTGGGTCTAGTTTTCAGGATATTAGCGGCGATATCTATAAAACTGAGATTGAAAAAGCGATCGCGCTTGGGGTAGTGGCCGGTTTTAAAGAAGATAACACCTTCCGCCCCGAAAATCCCGTCACCAGGGAACAATTCGTCTCGATGATTATTGAAGGGATGGGAACTGTCACCAAAATTAACCTAGAAGAGATTCCCCCCGGCAGCGGCAGTTTTAACGACGTAGAAGCGACGCGCTGGAGTGCCAAAAAAATCCAATGGGCCCGGGCCAATGGTATTGTTGCCGGCAAAGCTAACGGCGAATTCCGTCCCACCGACCCCATCACCAGGGCCGAATTGATGGCGATTCTCAAACAGGCCGCCACCTACCTGAAAACTCAGCAAAAACAAGCCCCCGATTTAGCCCAAACTAAAACCCCCGTCAATTTTTCCGATACTTCCGGCCATTGGGCCGCCAGTTTAATTACCCAGATGTCGGGATTTTGCGGTGTGGCCTCTCCCTTGAACGAACGGGGTAGTTCTTTTGTACCAAACGATCCCGCCCGTCGTAACTACGCAGCAGCCGCCATCGTCCGTACCCTCGATTGTGTTAAAACCGCCAAAAAATAAGTAGGGTTTGCGGCAAAAAGTTTTTCTTAGGGTTAGATTGTGGGGTTTTACCCATTTTTAGGAGGTCAATTACCTAATTTTCAGGGCAAAAGTCCCCCAATTTTCCCCCCGCTCACTCCCAGTCCCGGAACTTTTTGATCTCAAAAAGGCCTAGGCACTCATGCAAAAGGAGGAATCAATAATCAGTCTTTAATAACCAGATTTAGTATGATTACTGGTCACTGATTACTGATCACTGATTACTGATTACTGATTACTGATTGTGGTTGTTAATTTTTACTTTAGGTATGCCGTCGGGTATTCTCGCTAGACTGGAAAATAATGCACCTCGGCTAGACAAAATCCTATGGTAAAGCTGCTCGAAAATCCTCTCCGAGTGGGATTGCGACAAGAAAGAACCCCAGAACCCCTAATTTTAGTCATTTTTGGGGCATCGGGAGACTTAACCCAAAGAAAACTGGTTCCTGCTCTCTATCAACTGAAACGGGAAAGACGACTACCGGCCGAATTAACCATCGTTGGTACAGCGCGCCGAGAGTGGAGTCATGATTATTTTCGCCAACAGATGCGCCAAGGCATCGAAGAATTTTCCGACGGGATTGGCAGTGAGGAATATTGGCAAGACTTCGCCCAAGGGTTGTACTATTTCCCCGGCAACATGGACGATCCGGAAAGTTACGCCAAAATGAAAGTTTTTCTGGAAGAATTAGACGGAATCCGGGGAACCCGTGGCAATCGAGTCTTTTATCTAGCGGTTTCTCCTAATTTCTTCCCTCCCGGTCTTAAAAACCTTGGCGCGGCTGGAATGCTGAAAGACCCAATTAAACACCGGTTAGTGATCGAAAAACCCTTTGGCAAAGATCTCAGTTCTGCCCAAGTTCTCAATCGAGTCGTACAAGAGGTTTGTCAGGAGAACCAAGTTTATCGCATTGACCACTATTTAGGCAAGGAAACCGTCCAAAACTTATTGGTGTTCCGATTTGCTAACGCTATCTTTGAACCCCTCTGGAATCGTCAATTTATCGATCACGTCCAGATTACCGTGGCCGAAACCGTGGGAGTGGAGGAGCGGGCCGGATATTACGAAAAATCGGGAGCTTTGCGCGATATGGTGCAAAATCACCTGATGCAGTTATTCTGCTTGACGGCCATGGAAGCGCCCAACGCTATTAACGCTGATAGTGTCCGCGGCGAAAAAGTCAAAGTCCTGCAAGCGACTCACCTGGCCGATATTAATAACCTGGAAAAATCCGCCATCCGCGGCCAGTATAAAGCCGGTTGGATGAAAGGAAAACCCATTCTGGGCTATCGGCAAGAACCGGGGGTTAATCCGGAATCGACCACCCCCACCTACGTGGCCATGAAATTAATGGTAGATAACTGGCGTTGGCAGGGTGTCCCTTTCTATCTGCGTACCGGTAAACGTCTGCCGAAAAAAGTTTCCGAGATTGCCATCCAATTCCGCCATGTGCCGTTATTAATCTTCCAATCGGCAGCCCAACAAACTAATGCAAATGTACTGAGTATGCGAATCCAGCCTAACGAAGGTATTGCCCTCCGTTTTGAGGCGAAAATGCCGGGGTCGGAATTACGCACGCGCACGGTAGAAATGGACTTTAGTTATGGTTCCTCCTTCGGTGTCACCAGTGCCGATGCCTATAATCGCCTACTTTTAGACGCTATGCTAGGAGATCAAACCCTATTTACCCGTTCTGACGAGGTAGAAGAAGCATGGCGCATCGTTACTCCCGCTCTCGCCGCTTGGGACGCTCCCGCCGATCCCGCCTCCGTACCCCAATACGAAGCGGGTACCTGGGAACCCACAGAAGCGGAATTTCTCCTTAACCGCGATGGCCGTCGTTGGCGAAGACTCTAAAACAGTGAACAGTGACCAGTAATCAGTGAGCAGTAAACAGTGAGCAGTAATCAGTAAACTAAAAACTCACATCTGATAACTGATAACTCACCTCTGATAACTGGTAACTGAATCACTGATAACTGATAAGTGGGTGGGTGAAATTAAATATAAGATGAACGTAGGTTGGGTTGAAGCATGAAACCCAACGCCCGCATGGGTTACGCTACCGCTAACCCATCCTACAAATAATTGTGCCTCCCTACTTAACTGGTAACTGATAACTGATAACTGATAACTGATAACTGACATGACCACCCAAAGCCCCCCCATTGTCTCCCTGCAAGCACCGAAAGATGTTTCCATCGATGTGATCGAGCAGGAACTGCGCGATATCTGGCAATCCTATAATGATAATGAGGATGGTATGGCCGCCACCCGGGCCACCACCTTTAGCTTTATTGTCTATGAACCCGATGCGGTACAGGAATTGTTAACCCTTCTCGGCTATTACACCGGCCCGATTGATGGTATTGCCGGTCCCCGGACTCACGCCGCGATCAAAGTCGCCCAGAAGGACCTAGAACTAGAAGTAACTGGGCTTTCTAGCGATGAATTTGTCGCTCGGTTAAGGGCG
The DNA here is from genome assembly GCF_027530405.1 of Microcystis sp. LE19-41.2A. Taxonomy (NCBI): domain Bacteria; kingdom Bacillati; phylum Cyanobacteriota; class Cyanophyceae; order Chroococcales; family Microcystaceae; genus Microcystis; species Microcystis sp. LE19-41.2A. Next base: position 15,572 of record NZ_JAPZQJ010000245.1, read on the forward strand.
GCCTGGGAAGCGGAAAAAAACGCCGAGGACGGGGCTAATCATCGTCAATACGCCGCCGATTTGGATGCGATTGGGGTCGCAGATGCGATCGCTGCTTCCAATCCCTGTCGCATTATTACCCTCTGTCCCACCGCCGAGGCCGATGAAGGGGTGAAAGCCTCCGTTTCTGCCTATTGTCCCGTTAACAAACGTAGTCAGAATACTTTAGTTTGCTGTGAATACGTTACTTTAAGCGGTACAGCGGAAGCTTTGGAACGAATTGGCGGCATTATTTCCGAGTTAACTATTCCCAGTTTGCCCAAATTTCTCTGGTGGAAAGCCAGTCCCGACGGCGAATATGGACTATTTAAGCGTTTGGCCAGTCAATGTGATACGATTATCGTCGATTCCAGCACTTTTCGGGAACCGGAAACGGAACTGCTGCAGGTGGGGGATTTATTAGCAACAGATGTACCATTAGCTGACCTGAACTGGAGTCGTCTCGCCCCTTGGCAAGAACTAACCGCCGAGGCTTTTGATCCACCGGAGCGCCGGGATGCTATTCTGGAAGTCGATCGCATCACTATTGATTACGAAAAGGGCAATCCTTGCCAAGCTTTTATGTTCCTCGGTTGGATGGCCAGCCGGTTACAATGGCGACCGGTGGGATATAGTCACCGGTCGGGAGATTACGCTATTCATCGGATTAGCTTCCTCGGTCAGGACCAGCGTTTAATTGAGGCGGAATTAGCTGGTGTTCCCGTGGCCGATTGGGGTGAGGTACAAGGGGATCTGATTAGTATTAAACTCAGTTCTACTAATCTTCAGGCTGATTGTTGTACGGTAATTTGTTCGGGAACTACCGGCTGTATGCGGATGGAAGCTTCGGGAGGGGCCCAATCTTGCCGCGTTGAACAAGTGTCCCATCTGGAAGACCAAAAAACAGAAACTCTGCTAGGTAAACAGTTACAGCGTTGGGGCCAGGACGTGCTTTATCAAGAAAGCATGAAAGTCACTAGCGCTATCCTCAAATTATCCCAACCAGATTAACAAATTAGCAACAATAATCCCACCCACTTTGGAGAGACCTTGTTAACAAGGTCTCTCGATATTTATACGGCAGTCAGCACCTGATTAAAACCGATAATTATAAGTAGGTAGGCGTTAAAAATTATCAGACACCCCCCTTATCAAGGGGGGCAGGGGGGATCGAACCTAAAATCCATTTTTCATTTAATTATAACCAGCTACTTACCTTTTCAGAAAACAGGTTATCATAAAAACAGAGCTTTGCTTTCAAGGGGGCAATATGGTCGCAACCACTGAGAAACGCTACACAGTCGCAGAATACTTTCAACTAGAGGAAACTGCCACCGACAGACACGAGTATCGAGATGGAGAAATTATTATTATGACTGGGGGAACTCCTAACCATAATCGCATTGCGGGAAATTTTTATAGAAGATTTCCCTTAACTATCCAGAATCAAGCCTATGATATATTTATCACCGATCTACGCTTGGCAATACCCGCCTATAATATGTACACCTATCCCGATATTATGATCGTTAAGGGAGAACCAATTCTTGAAAGAGGACGCACCGATACGATTACCAATCCACAGGTTATTATCGAGGTTTTATCAAAATCTACTCAAGACTATAATCGGGGTGATAAGTTTAAATTTTATCGCTCTCTTAATAGTTTTGAAGAATATATTTTAATCGACCAATATGGTTATTATATAGAACAGTTTCATAAAAGAGGCGATCATTGGGAATTTCGGGATTATCACAGCCAAGAAGCGATTTTAACTTTGTTTTCTCTAGATTTTCAAATATCCCTGACAGATTTATATCAGCGGGTGGATTTTACCGCAATTGAAGTATCCTAATGACTCAACTATTTTTGCAGCAAAAGTCCTGGTATGATTAACTCCCAATCCAACTTTAAAAACCCACTCCCTAATTCATAAAAAAAGGCAGGCCAGGACCCACCTTGTTTAAACCTGAGATATTAGCGATAATTAGGCTTCATCGAGGGCGGCAATACCGGGTAAAACCTTCCCTTCGAGTAATTCCAAACTAGCGCCACCACCGGTGGAAATATGGCTCATTTTTTCCGCCACTCCCACTTTTTCCACCGCCGCTACCGAGTCACCACCACCGATAATGGTAGTTGTACCCGTAGCGGTTAAATCGGCTAAAGTGTGAGCGATCGCATCTGTACCCGCCGCAAATTTATCGAACTCGAACACCCCCATCGGGCCATTCCAGAGGACAGATTTACAGTTAGATAAAGCTTCTTGGAAAACTTTAACTGATTCAGGTCCGATATCCAATCCCATCCAACCATCGGGAATATTTTCGACCTTGACGATTTGGGAATTGGCATCTTTATCGAATTGATCCGCTAACACCACATCGGTAGGAAGGAGGAATTCCACTCCTTTTTCTTTAGCTTTCGCTTCCAGGGATTTGGCTAATTCCAGTTTGTCTTCTTCCACCAAAGACTTACCAACACTTAAACCGCGGGCCTTGTAGAAAGTAAAGATCATACCGCCACCGATGAGCAGTTTATCGCACTTTTCTAATAGAGTTTCGATCACGCCAATTTTACTAGAAACCTTAGAACCGCCGATAATCGCCGCTAGGGGACGTTGGGGAGTTTCAATAGCTGCTTGTAGGTAGTTTAACTCTTTTTCAATCAAATAACCCGCCACCGAGGGGCTGAGATAGTGGGTAACGCCTTCCGTGGAAGCGTGGGCGCGGTGGGCGGTACCAAAAGCATCATTAACGTATAAATCGGCATTAGCGGCTAATTTTTTGGCAAAATCGGGATCATTTGCCTCCTCTTCACCGTGGAAACGCAGATTTTCTAACAGGGCCACTTGACCGTTAGACATTTGACTAATCGCTGCCGTCACTCCCTCACCAATACAATCGGGACACATGATTACTTCTTGGCCCAATAATTCCGAGAGACGTTTAGCTACAGGGGTCAGACGCAAATTTTCTTTAACTTGACCGTCGGGGCGACCCATGTGGCTGCATAAAATAACCTTAGCCCCTTTTTTGATTAAATCCTCAATGGTTGGTAGTGCTGCCCGAATGCGGGTATCATCGCTGATTGCTCCGGTGGCTTTGTCCATGGGAACGTTAAAATCGACCCGGACTAAGACCCGTTTACCCGCTAAATCAGCTTCTGTTAAATTCGCTACTGTTTTTTTTGGCACAGCCCATAACCTCCTAGATTGCTTACCGTACAATAAAGATTAAATCAGGGTATCGCTACTTGCGGCAATTACTTTGACAAAGATTATTTCAGATTTGGGGATCAGTGTTGCAGTTCCAAGACCGATTTTCCCAGAAAAATTTGATTGGAGAGACTTGCTAATTATGTTTGAGACGATTTTATTTCCCATCGACCACAGCCGCGAAAGTCGTGACGCTACCAGTAGTGTGATCGAATTAGTCAAAATCTTTGACAGTCGTTTGGTCCTGTTGTCGGTGGTGGAAACGACACCCGCCGGAGAAATTGCCCCCGACGATAAGATGAGTTCGATCGAAGCGGTGGATAGATTGTTACAATCGGTGCGGGCGATTTTTGCCCAAGCTGACATCACTGCGGAAATGATTGAACGGGAGGGAATACCCTCTTTTGTCATCTGTGATGTGGCCGATGAAGTTAATGCCGACCTGATCGTTATGGGTTGTCGCGGTTTAGGATTAACCAGCGAAGGTGTGTCCGAAAGCGTCACCACCAAAGTTATTAACCTTGCCCCCTGTCCAGTGTTGATTATCCCTTAATCAGTGAGCAGTTATCAGTGAGCAGTTATCATACTAAATCCAGTTATTAAAGACTGATTATCTATTCCTCCTTTTGCCTCTTGCCCCCCCGACGTCGGGGGGGTTGCCTCTTGCCTATCCTGATATGTCGCCTATACTCAACGGATTTAGTATCAGATGTGAGTTTTCAGTTCACTGATTACTGTTTACTGTACGGCTACGCCGTGCCTTTGGCAACACTGAAACAAGGCTCCCCATCTCCCCCGTCTCCTGAGAGAAATGTAACGAATTGTGAGAGTTTCAGCCGTCAACCCTTGAAAACTCGATCGATGGGGTTGCTTGAAGTAATTCTTAGGCCTAAAGTGTAATCTTAAAGTTTTATGATCAATTTTCCTGTTGATCGGAAAAAGGAGAACTCAAACACAATGGCTGAAACTGGATACAAACAGGTGGTGACACCCTACAATGATGATCCGTTCATTGGTCATCTAGCTACCCCCATTTCCGCTTCTGGTTTTACCAAAGCTTTTATTGGTAACTTACCTGCCTATCGTCCCGGTCTAGCTCCGATTCTGCGCGGTCTAGAAGTGGGTATGGCCCACGGTTATTTCCTCGGTGGTCCCTGGGTTGTCCTGGGTCCCCTGAGAGACTCGGAATATGCCAATCTCGGCGGCTTAATCCCCGCTTTGGCCATGGTTCTCTTGGCTACGGGTTGTTTAGCTAGTTATGGTCTTGTCTCTTTCCAAGGTAAGGCCGCTAGTGGTGATCCGCTGAAATCCTCCGAGGGTTGGAGTCAATTCGCCGCCGGTTTCTTTATTGGTGGTATGGGTGGCGCTTTTGTGGCCTATTTCCTCCTAGAAAATCTTGGTGTCGTTGATGGCATCATGCGCGGGGTTTTTAATCAATAATTAACCCTTGTTCTACCTGATTATCATTTCCTTATTTTTTTACTAGGAGCATTTGACATGACTGGTGCCTACGCAGCTTCTTATCTGCCTTGGATTTTAATCCCGATCGTCTGTTGGTTAATGCCAGCCGTAGTGATGGGTTTGTTATTTATCTATATCGAAAGTGAATCCTAATTTAGTCTAGGATTCCTGCAATTAAGGACTTGAAAATTAGCTATTTGATAGTTAGTTTTCAAGTCCTATTTTCTGGGGAAAAAAGAAGATGAAAATTGGTAAAACCCCACACCCTACACCCCACAACCCACACCCCACACCCTACCCGCACCGAAAAACTTTTTGCCGCAAACCCTACTTATAAAGCGGTTAGATAGCGGATTTTTTCCAACAATAGGGAGGGTTGAATCGGTTTGAGGAGATAGTCGTCAATGCCATGACGACCGAGAAAATTAACGCTGATTTCAGGGGTATCATTCAAGATTAGCACTTTACTGGCTTGAGTTTGGCTAGATTTTTTTAAAAGGTGACAGAGATGATATATATCGGGCATTTTTCGATCGACAATTATAATACTTGGCTGCACGATCTCAATTTTTTTGATAGCGGAGACACTATCGATTAACCAAATAACTTGATAATGTGCCACCATCAATAACTCACAAATAAGATTGGCAATTTCTTCGTCACTTTCAATTAAAACTACAGTGGGATGGTGGTGATTAAAATGGGGATTATTATCCGAGGGTTGGCGCTGGGATTTGGGGGGCTTTTGTTGAGGTAAACGGACGGTAAAAATGGAACCTTTATCTAAGCAAGATTCTACCTCGATCGTGCCGCGATGCAGTTCCACTAATTGTTTAGTTAAGGCCAATCCTAATCCCATACCACCATAACGACGTTTACGAGAGCCATCCAACTGGGTAAATTTTTCAAACAGAAGCGGTATTTTTTGAGCAGGAATGCCGATGCCCGTGTCTTCTACCTGAAAAATGACCTGACTGCCTTCTTTCCACAGTCTCAGCGTGATAGCACCCTGTTCGGGGGTAAATTTCAGGGCATTTTTTAACAAGTACAAAAGTATCTGCTGAACTCGATCATAATCGGCATAAAAATAATGCTCTTTTTCGGTAATTTTCATCTCTAAAATTAGATTAATTTCTTTAATTTCTGCCTCTGTTTTGATAATTTCTAAAACATGATTACAGAGATATTTTAGCGAAAATTGTTTAATATCTAAAACAGCTTTTCCTGCCGAAACTTGCGAGAAATTAAGCAAGTCATTGATTAATTCTAATAGTTTATTGCCGTTATCCTGAATAACTTTTAGATATTGTTTTTGTTTGTCGGGAGGTAAAAAATTACTAGCTGCCGAGCATTTTTGCAGGGTACTGGACAAACCGATAATACAAGTTAGGGGAGTTAATAACTCATGACTCATATTATTTAAAAATTCACTTTTGCAGAGGTTAGCGGCTTCTGCGGCCATTAAAGTATCTTGTAATTCTTGGGTTCTTTCTATTACCCGGCGTTCAAAAATATCTTTTTGTTCCTGTACTTGAGAATATAATTGCGCTTGATAGATAGCGATGGCGAGATGTTCACCAATCTGACCTAAAAATTTCTTTTCTTGCGGCAACCATTGGCGTTTTTCTTGACATTGATGGGCAATTAATAAACCCCACAATTCTTCTTGTACCACAATCGGGGCGATTAATTTTGATTGCACTTGGTGTTGTCGCAAAAATTCGGACAAACAGAAGGAAGAAGAATAGTTAACATCCACATCATCCACAGCCAGAATTAATCCTTGACGGTACTTTTCTTTGTATTGGGGAATATAGGAAAAACAATCGTCTTCGGGGGTTAAATTTAACACCGAATTTATCTGGTCAGAAATGCGCGACTCGGAAGTTATTTTTCCCTTTACCTCACCGGTACTGGGGAAAAATTGATAAATTAACAATCGGTCCACTTGCAGAAACTCCCGCGCTTCCCTGACTACGGTTTCCAGAATCACCGGTAACTCCAGACTCTGACGCATTTGCGTGATGACTTGGTTTAATAATCTTTCCTGTTGGATTTGTTGGGATAGGGCAGCTTCTACCGGTTGACAAACGGAGAAGATGCGGGAACAATCTCTATCAGCAGACGGAGAAGAAATTATCGAGAGAATTTTGACTAAAATTTTATTTTGAAAACTGCTGACATTAATGGATAGAGGCAGATTTAAAATTTGATAACCCTGCTGAATTTTTGGGTTGTGGAGAGACTTGACAGCCAGTCCTTGCAGAAAATTTTTAATCGTGTTCGCTTCAAAACTAATGCGGACTTCGTACTGAAAATTATTCCCTTGGGGACTGGCTAACAATAAAGCTTGTAGGTCAGTGGAAAGCAAGAGTTGATAGATTTCTCCTGTCTGTGGGGGAAGATCTCTTTCACTTAGACTAATCCTCGGTGCTGTCACCTGTATTGCCAACTGTCCCCACCAAGAACGAATTTGTTCGAGGTGAGTAGATGACAACACTTGACAGCAAACATAAGCGGGAGAAGCGTTCATTTATCAGTTATCAGTTATCAGTTATCAGTTATCAGTCATCAGTTATCAGTCATCAGTTATCAGTTATCAGTTATCAGTTATCAGTCATCAGTCATCAGTAAGGTGATGGGGGGACTGGGGACTGGGGTTTGGTCAAGTTTTCTTATTCCCTATCCCCTACTATTCCCCAATCCCTATTCTTAACAGTGTTTCTCATAAGTGGGAAATGTAACCTAATTTGATATCAACTCCTGACGACCGACCACTGGCTCCCCAAAACGAAAACTTCGCACCTCACCATTAAGATAACTGCTATAAATTGCCGCAGACAGATATAATCATCTCTATCTACCTAAGAATGATCCCTCGATCGAGACCCTGATTCTCAAAACCTAATCATTATTTAACCTGACTCTCAAAACTTATGCATCGTATTGCTCCCCAAGCGGGTGGTTGGACAGCAGATACCGAAGGGGTGATTATTATTGACCAAAATCCGGCCCCGATTGTTCTCCTCACCATGGCTGATACCGATATTCAAACTCTAGCGGCAGCTATCGACCATCTACCCGATAATTTTCCCGCAATTCGCGCCCTCAATTTATCGCAGTTACAGCAGCAATACAGTATCGATAACTATGGGGACAAGGTACTATCCCAAGCAAGAGTGATTATTCTTCGCTTATTGGGGGGACGGGGGAGTTGGTCCTACGGGTTGGAAGTAGTTAAGGAAATTGTCGAGGAAACCGGTGCGACTTTATTTGTCCTCCCGGGAGAGGATAAACCGGATTTAGAGTTGATGAGTCATTCCACTGCTTCCCTGACTACTGTTAACCAGTTATGGTGCTATTTCACGGAAGCAGGGATAGATAACTGGATTAATGCTGCTAAATTTATCGCGCATACCTGTCTCCATCTCGACTATCCTCCCTCTCCTCCTGGGGTTGTCCCTCGGTTGGGAATCTATTCCCAGATAACCCTATCCCAACCCCAAGCACGGACTTGGATACTTTTCTATCGTTCCCATTATCTCGCGGGTAATACCAAAGCTATCGATGCTTTAATCAGCGCTTTCACCCAAAGAAATATGGAAACTGTCCCTATCTTTCTCTCCTCTCTGCGGGAAATTGAAGTGCAAGAGGAACTATTAACCCTCTTTTCCCACCATCCCCCAGACTTAATTCTCGATACCACTAGCTTCTCTATCCAACGACCAGAAGACAAACAAAATCATCACTTCTGGCAGTCTCTCAATAAACCCATCTTCCAAGTTATCCTCAGCAGCAGCAGTTTAGAAGCTTATCAACAGGGTTATCAAGGTCTTTCCCCCCGGGATGTGGCCATGAATATCGCTTTACCGGAAATGGATGGCAAAATTATCACCCGCGCTATTTCCTTTAAATCTGTCCTCACCCGACATCCCAAACTGGAAACGGAAATAGTTATCTATCAACCCCTCCCCCACCGGGTTGATTTTGTCGCTGATTTAACCGCAAACTATTGTCAACTCTCCTCCCTTCCCAACTCCCAGAAAAAAATTGCTCTCATTTTCCCCAACTATCCCAATAAGGATGGTCGTATCGCTAACGGAGTCGGTTTAGATACTCCCGCTAGTGGTCTGGAAATTCTTCGCGCATTACAAACCCAAGGTTATACCCTCACCGACCTACCCGACCATAGCGATGAATTAATGCGATTGCTTATTTCCGGTATCACTAATGACTTGGAGACAAGGGAATTAAAACCTATCTATCAATCTCTCTCCCTAGAAGCATATCTAGATTATTTCTCCTCCCTTCCCCCCGATAATCAAAGCGCTCTGCTTGACCGTTGGGGACATCCGGACAGGGATTTTCCTATCCCCGGCATCCAGTTAGGTAATGTCTTTATCGGTATTCAACCTTCTCGCGGTTACGACCTTGACCCGACTCTTAATTATCATTCCCCCGACCTCGAACCTACCCACAGCTATCTCGCTTTTTACCATTGGTTACGACAGGAATTCCAAGTCACTGCTGTGATTAATCTCGGTAAACACGGCAATTTAGAATGGCTGCCGGGGAAAAGTCTCGCTCTTTCTCCCAATTGTTATCCCGAAATTGCTTTCTCGTCGCTGCCGAATTTCTATCCGTTTATTGTCAATGACCCCGGAGAAGGTTGCAGCGCTAAAAGACGTTCCCAAGCTGTTATCATCGACCATCTCACCCCCCCAATGACGCGAGCGGAATTGTATGGAGATTGGGAAAAGTTAGAGTCCCTCATCGATGAATATTATCAGGCAGAATCTCTTGATCCTTCTCGTTTAGCTCTGATTCGCGAGCGGATTAACGATCTGGTGGCGAAAACTAATCTCGATCGAGAGCTAGGTACGATCTCGCGTAGCGAGCGCGTTGCGACCAGCGCTTCCTTTAGTCAATTTCTCACCCTCGTGGATGGTTATCTCTGTGAACTCAAGGAAGCACAAATCCGCGACGGTTTACATATCTTCGGTCAATGTCCCCAGGGTCAGCAGTTAATTGATTTAATCCAATCGATCGCTCGTTCTCCTAGTCCCGACCGCCCCGGTTTAACCCGTTCGATCGCCCTTGACCTCCATCTCGACTGCGACCCCCTGACGGAATATAACGATACTACTACCTATCTGGAAAGTCTCGCTCAGGATTTAATTAGCCAGAAAATTGAACCTCTAGGCGAAAATACGGCAAAAGAATTGGTTTGGCTAGAAAATCAGTTAATTCCTGCTTTAAAACAAACCCCCGATGAACTTACCTATCTCTTAAAAGGTCTCACTGGCCAATACGTCCCCAGTGGTGCTTCCGGCGCTCCCACCCGCGGCCGTCCCGATGTTCTCCCCACCGGCAGAAATTTCTATTCTGTCGATACCCGCGCAATCCCCACAGAAACCGCGTGGGAAGTGGGAAGAAAGGCCGCAGAGGCACTAATTGAACGTTATACCCAAGAAAATGGCGAATATCCCCGCACTTTGGCGATTTCTATCTGGGGAACTTCGACGATGAGAAATAGTGGCGAAGATGTGGCCGAAGCCATGGCTTTACTGGGAATTCGTCCCCTTTGGGATGGTTTTTTCCGTCGGGTAGTCGGGTTTGAAATCCTTACCCCGTCTAGCTTAGGCCGTCCTCGCATTGATGTGACTGTTCGGGTATCGGGCTTTTTTAGGGACAGTTTTCCCAGCATACTACATCTTCTTAATTCTTGCATAAATGCGGTAGCTTGTCAAGAGGAAGAGGAAAAAATTAATCCTTTAGCGGCGAAAGTGAAGACAGAGAGGGAGTTTTGGCTAAGTCAGGGCTTAGGAGAAAAGGAGGCGAAACTGAGAGCTACTGCCAGAATCTTTGGCTGCAAACCGGGTGCTTACGGGGCCGGTTTACAGGGGTTAATCGAGTCACAAAACTGGCAAAATGATCAAGACTTAGCTAATGCTTATATTAACTGGAGTTGTTATGCCTATGATAGTCAAGGAACTGCCCATTCTTTACCGGAAGTATTGAGAAATAGACTGCAAGAATTAGAGATAGTGCTGCACAATCAGGACAATCGGGAACACGATATTTTCGACTCCGATGACTACTATCAATTTCAAGGCGGCTTAACTGCCAGTGTCCGGGCATTAACCGGCAAAAATCCCGTCACCTATTTTGGTGATCATTCCCGTCCGGAAAATCCCCGCATCAGAACCCTAGAGGAAGAAATTCGCCGGGTTTACCGTTCGCGAGTGGTTAACCCCAAATGGATAGCGGGAGTGATGCGACACGGCTATAAAGGCGCTTTCGAGATGGCTGCGACCGTAGATTATATTTTTGCCTACTCTGCCACTACTCATCTGGTGGAGGATTTTATCTATCAGGGAGTAGCCGAAGCTTATTTATTTGACGAGAAGGTACAACAATTTATTCAGGAGAAAAACCCCTGGGCATTGCGAGATATGGCCGAAAGATTATTAGAAGCTCAACAACGGGGATTATGGACCCAGGTGGACCAGAAAACTTTAGATCGATTGAGGGCAATTGTCCATGAGGCCGAAGGAGCGATCGAATCGGGTCAGTAATTAGACCTCTGGCAAAAATCAAAAATCTGACCTTAGGTGAGGAGTCAGTAGCCAGTAGTCAGTAGTCAGGAGAATTAAGAATGAGCATTAATCAATTAAATGCTCTATCTAAGGATTTTAGGCTCTTCGGTTTGTGTTATGCAATGGATGGGGGTTATAAGGAATGAAACCCTTATAGAGACAGACATTACCGCGATTTTTGTCAATTGTTTGCGATCTAGAGCGAACTAATCAATTAAATCTCTTGCCAGATAAGGATTTAGTCGATTTATGCCCCCATATCGAACCATACCAAGTCCCGAAGAGCCTAAAAACGCCCCAAGTACACCGATAGCCGTGACTATAAACCAAAATACTTGTAGTCCAAGAGAATAGTAGGGAAGATTTACCTTCAAGATAGAAGTATCTCGAAGGTTTAAAGGCCCTAAGCCAAAATAACGCAGGACATTTCCAGTGGATGGCATAGTTCTTCTTTGCCAAATCAATCCACCCATCATGACAACAAAAAAACTAGACATACTGAAGATAGTTATGGTTTTCTGTCGGCGAGATATTTCTTTCAGTTTTTTGACGAAAAAGATCGCTATGATAGGGGAAATAAAACAACCTATGTATACTAATGAAATTAGGATAAAGCTGCCTTTATGAAAATGCAGTTTTATACTTGAGGCATTCCTGAACAAATTCTCTGCTATTTCGGGAGTGCGACCAGTAGAATAAAGCCATTTTTGATAAAATATATGCAGTAAAACACCTGAAGAAAATATAACAAAACTAGCAAACAAAAACTTTAATTTAAATCTTTTTTTAACCGCATATGCCAGGGCAAATGATAAAAGAATCACTATTGCGTATTGACGAATCAAAATATTGATATAAACTAGGCAAAGACCCAGAATAACTTCAGTTATTGATTCCCGCTTCAATCCCCTGATCAGAAAATAGAAAGATAGGATACTTAAAGCCAGAAAAGGAACGTCGGTCATAAAGCTGTTAGCTAATCCAAAGTATAGAGGATTAACCACTAGCAGCAAAGCAGCCAACAAAGAGATTTTCTGATTGGCATTAACTTCTCTAAGCAGTCCATAAGTACCAATCGCACCGATTAATCCTAAGGTTAAAGTGGAGAAGCGTAATGCAGTAAATGAAAATCCAAAAGGAAGGCAAAATAAGGCTCCCCAAAAGGCTTGAAAAAATAGGTTAGCATGGGCTGGACTGGGAAGGCGGAAATCACCTTTCTCCAGAATCGATTTTACTGCCAGTCCATAAACCCAGTCATCATTAAGAGGAAAATTACCCAAAGGATTGACGACAATTACCATCACAGTCCATATGGCAATAATTATTAAAATATTGACAATATCAGCTTTTTTTGGATGACTAAAATAAATCCGGCTCTTCGGTAATTGTTATGCAATGGACGGGGGTTATAAGGGATGGAACCCTTATATAGAAAAGCATTTAGCGATTTTTGTCAATTGTTTTTGCTCTAGAGCGAACTAATCAATTAAGTCTCTTGCCAGATAAGGATTT
>NZ_JAPZQJ010000570.1:0-13815 GCF_027530405.1 Microcystis sp. LE19-41.2A
TTGGAGTGATTGGGGGGAAAATTTAGGGATTTTTTCCCTGAAAATTAGGTAATTGACCACCTGAAAATGGGTAAAACCCCACACCCCACACCCCACACCCCACACCCTGCCCCCACGAAAAACTTTTTCAGCAGCCCCTAAGTAGTCAGGCCTAACTTTTTTCAGTCTGGCGATTATTGGCGTTTCATCTCTACCAATCCTGACAAAATTTCATTTAGATAGGAGTCCTAATGTTAATCCATGTTGGTTATGAATTTGGCTTTGATGCCCCCTTACCCGTGGTCATGTTGTTAAAACTTTATCTACACCCCTCAATTTTAAATCAAGTTAGACAATCGGAAAATTTGCAGGTGGAACCGGCAACAAAAATAGAAGAATTTTTAGATAGCTTCGGTAATCGAACCAGTCGTCTAATTTTACCCGACGGACAGATTCGCATTCACAATGAAGCGGTTATCGAGAATGAATGGAAACCCGATATCGTTAATGGGAATGCCCAAGAAATTCCTCTAGCAGAGTTACCAACCCAAGTTTTTCCCTACCTAATGAGTAGCCGTTATTGTGAAGTGGATTTGCTTTCGGAAATTGCCTGGGAACTTTTCGGACAAACTCCCCCCGGTTGGGCAAGGGTACAAGCGGTTTGTGATTGGGTTCATAGTCACATTCGTTTTGGTTACGAATACGCGCGGGTGACGAAAACCGCCTATGATGTCTATCGGGAAAGAACGGGGGTTTGTCGCGATTTTAACCATCTAGCTTTGACTTTTTGCCGTTGCCTAAATATTCCCGCCCGTTATGCCTCCGGCTATCTCGGAGATATCGGTATTTCTCCCCAACCTCTACCGATGGATTTTAGTGCTTGGTTTGAAGTTTATTTAGACCATCAATGGTACACCTTTGATGCTCGTCATAACACCCCCAGAATCGGGCGGATTTTAATGACTCGCGGCTTAGATGCCGTCGATGCTTCCCTAACAACTTCTTTTGGTCAAGTAAATTTAACAAAATTTAAAGTATGGACGAGCGATGTTTCCCACCTCTATGCTTAATCAGAGTATTTATTAAACCTCTTGCATAATTAATTTTTGAGGGTTCAAAAACGGCAAAAATAAGGATTAAATTGCCTGAAAGTGCCAGCCATTGGAGTGAACGGGGGAAATAAAACCCTACACCCCACACCCTACACCCCACACCCCACCAACAAGCTTTTTGCCGCAACACCCAGATAAAAATTACTTTTCTACCTTAACCCGTTGAGTAACGACAACAATCCCATCGCCTTGGATTAAAATCGCCGATAACCAGCGATTTTCCGGTGTTGCCGGCGCTTTTACCCGCTTAAATAAACCGCCGGACTGTAATAATTCCAATTCTAGAGGCTTTGTATTAATATAACGCTCAATATCTACTTTCTCATCGATCGCCGTTCCGGCCAATAAATCATCCCCTAAAGGTTCGCGGACAATCACATCAAAATCAAATTCTTCACCCACTTTCACCCTTTCGGGAATTCTCACTTGAATACTGGGGGGATTTTTGCCGGTGCTTAACTCAACCCTCTCGCTTAAAATCTCCTGATAAACCAGTTTATTCCCCTGAAATTGTTGACGAGAACGAATCGTAGCATTCATTCCCACCGCTCGTCCCTGCACCTTTCCTGTCCCGGTAATTTTAGTAATTGTATTGGCCGTTAACTTGTCCCCGGAACGACTCCAAGATTCGAGAGTCGTGGTGTATTGTAGATTGTTATAACGTTCCCAAAAATGAGTTAAAGCCTTTTTAGTTTTTTCGTAGGTCAAGCCATCGGAGTTAGTAAATTTCGGACTATAAAACTCCATTAATTGCTTGAGATTTCGCTCATTAGCCGCCGTTTCGATTTTGGAGATAAGCGTTTTTAAATTAGCTGGAGCAGTTTCTGGCTTTTCGGCCCGCAAACTGGTGGCAAGGGTAAAAGTTAACCCTAAACCTAACAGCAACGATAGGGAAAAATTGAGGGATTGACGAAAAAATTTATTGGGAATCGTGTTCAAGTTACGCATTAGTGATAGTTTGTGTAAGGATCAATAACTATGGTAGATTATTTCATTCTAGGGCTGAATTTACCCTCTCTCGAATTATGGCACGCACTCCAACCCGTCTCTTGATTGCCGCTAGTGGTACTGGTGGTCATTTATTTCCCGCTTTGGCCCTGGCCGAGCGCTTGCCGGATTACGAGATTGAATGGTTAGGAGTTCCAGACCGTCTGGAACAGTCCTTAGTTCCAAAAACCTATCCCCTGCACACTATTCCCATTGAGGGGTTTCAAACCCGTTTGGGGTTAAAAACTCTCAAGATTCTGCTGCGTCAACTGCGGGCCATTTGGCAAGTGCGTAGTTTAATCAAAAAACGTCAGATAGCGGCAGTTTTTACCACCGGGGGTTATATCGCAGGTCCGACGATTTTAGCGGCTCGTTTAGCCAATATTCCCGTCATCCTACACGAATCTAACTACATACCGGGCAAAGTCACGAAAGTTCTCGGTCGCTGGTGCGATACGGTTGCCCTCGGTTTTCAGGGAACCGCCAGCTATTTACCCGGCACTCGCACCACTTGGGCTAGTACGCCTGTACGAGAGCAGTTTCTCATTCCCCAGTCCCTGGATTTACCGATTCCAGAGACTGCTTTTTTAATTGTCGTTGCCGGTGGTTCTCAAGGGGCCGTAGCCCTTAATCAACTTGTGCGACAAAGCGCTCCCCAATGGTTAGAAAAAGGTATTTATATCGTGCATCTCACGGGAGAAAACGACCCCGAAGCGGATAGTTTGCGCCATTCTAACTATTTTTCCCGGCCTTTTTACGACAATATGGCGGGATTATGGCAAAGAGCTAATCTAGCTATCAGTCGCTCCGGTGCCGGCACTTTAACAGAATTAGCGATCACTTGTACGCCTTCGATTTTAATTCCCTATCCTTTTGCTGCCGAAGACCATCAGTTCTATAATGCCAAAGTTTTCGCTGAAGCTCAAGCCGCTTATCTTTACCGTCAAAATGAGTTAACTGCTCAGTTTTTAGGCGAATTAGTCCTCGATTTATGGTCTAATCCCGAAAAATTGGCCGCCATGGCCCAACAAGCTTCTCATCTAGCTATTAGTGATAGTGCCGATTTATTAGCCGATTTGTTGAGAAGAAAGAGTCACAAAGATAGTTTTTGAAACAAATCAGCCACCGGAAAAGTGAACCCCGGAACCACATCTTCCCCCTCCAGAAAATCTCCTGATGTTAATAATCCCTGCGGTTCGTACCCGCAACGATAAACTAAAACATAGTGTTGACGGGGACTGATAACCCAGAGCAAACGAGTCCCATTGGCAAAATATTCGGCAATTTTGTCCTCGATTTCTGCCACTGTATTCCCTGGAGAGAGAATTTCTACCACTAAATCGGGCCCACCTTCTAAAAAACCCGTCGGCAATTCTTCCAATCCTTGCAGACGTTCCTTGGCAAAAAAGGCTATATCAGGAGAACGTTTATTGCCATTTTTCATAGTAAAAGCAGTGCTGGAGTCCAATAATACCCCTAGTTTTCGAGATGTTACTAAAGCGAATAAAGCAGCACTTAAAATAATGGCAATATAACCATGTAAAGCCCCAGAATTACCCAGATTAATTAACTCTCCCTTGACCAATTCGTAACGATTACCATCGTCAGGTAACGCCATAAATTCTGCATCAGTCCATACTTTTGTCTCTGGAGTTTTAATCACAGTAGTTTCTCGAATAGACATAACTTATCCTTGGTAAAGATTCACAAGTAAAACCCTTAAAGAATTTCCTGTAACATCCGATTGGCCTGGGAAGCGTAACCACCACCAAATAAATTAAAGTGGTTGAGAATATGGTAGAGATTGTAAAGAGTTTTGCGCTTTTGATAACCGGCATCGAGGGGGAAAACATCGTTATAACCCCGATAAAAAGCCGCCGGAAAACCGCCAAAAAGTTCCGTCATAGCTAAATCTACCTCCCGGTCTCCCCAATAGGTGGCCGGGTCTAAAATTACTGGTTCCCCATCGACGGTAATGGCCGCGTTTCCCGACCATAAATCACCGTGGACAAGGGAGGGATGGGGTTGATGCTGACTCAAAATCTCGCTAATAGCGGGAATAACTTGATCCTCGTCGGGAAAATTGCCGCCGCGCTCCTTCGCAAGTCTTAATTGATAGCCAATACGCTGATGAGCGAAAAAATCCGCCCAACTGTTACTAACGGTATTGATCTGGGGAGTAGAACCAATGGTATTATTACACTGCCAACCAAAGCGATCGGACAGGGAAACTTGATGTAAACGAGCTAAATTTTGCCCCATTTTTTCCCAGCTTTGACTATTGCCACCGCCGAATTCTAACCACTCTAGCACTAAATAACTAGATTTCTCGGCAATTCCCCAACAAATTGGCTCCGGAACCCTGATAGTCTTGGTAGCGTGAATTTGCTTTAATCCTAAAGCTTCGGCGGCAAACATGGCCTCTTGGTTCGCTTGGTTAATCTTAACGAAATAAATTAAACCATTGCCAGTGACGGCATAACCCTGATTGATGCAGCCACCACTAACGGGATGACTTTTCTCAATTTCAAAGGGTTTTTCCGTGGTTTGGGCAATATGTCGGGCAATTTGAGTCCACATAGGTTATCAGAATTCAGGAGTCAGGAGTCAGGAGTCGGGAGTCAGGTGTTAGGGTGTTAGGGTGTTAGGGTGTTAGGGTGTTAGGGTTTTGGTTGAAATTTCCCCATTTCCCCATTTCCCCATTCCCTGTTTACTGAATTGGTCTTACCACAACCACACCGTAAGCGTTAGGATTTAAATACTCTTGACAGGCATTTTGAATATCCTCTAAAGTGAGGGCTTCAATGTGTTGGGGATAACAAAAAGCTGGTTGTAAATCACCGATCTGAGTATGATAATAACCGTAAAGGTTGGCTCGATCGCTCGGTCTTTCATTGCTAAAAATAAACCGATTGGCCACTTGGGTTTTGACTCGTTCCAGTTCAGAAACTGTCACAGCTTCCTGTTGAATTTGTCCAATCTGTGCTACTACCTCCCTTTCCACTTGCTCGATATTTTCCGAGGCTAATTGGGCCGACACGGAAAACACTCCTTGCACTGCTTGGGACATATTACTGGCAGTTATTTGGGAAACTAAGCCCTTTTCTTGGCGCAGAGATTGAAATAATCGCGATACCTTGCCCTGACCCAGAATAGCCGCTAAAACATCGAGAGGATAGGTTTTTTCTAAGTCTCTCAACCCCGGCACTTTCCAAAATAGGATTAAGCGGGCCTGCTGCAAATTTTCATCCTCGTATTCTTGACGGATAATCTCTTTAAAGGGAGCTTCGGGCTTTAGATGGGCGATAGGATGGGAAATCAGCCCAGAATTGCCCTTACTGCCTAAAGTATCTAGAGAATCCCTCACAATAGCCATTAAATCATCTACAGGCAAATTACCCACCACTGCCACCGTCATCCATTCGGGACGATACCAAGTCTGATGAAAATCGCGCATTTGTTGAGGAGTAAGATTTTCAATCACTGCCATCGGACCCAACACCGGACGACGATAGGGTAAAACTTGAAAACAGGTCTCCATGGTGCGATAAAAAGTGCGACGACGGGGATTATCCTGAGAACGACGAATTTCTTCTAAAATAACCTGTCTTTCCCGCTCAAAAGCTTCATCGGGGATTAAAGCTTCTAAAACCACTTCTAGCTGCAGCGGGGCCAGATGGGCGAAGTCCCGCGGGGCAGTGGTAATGTAATAATGGGTGTATTCTTGGCTAGTAGCGGCATTAGTCACCGCTCCCCTCGATTCGATCGCCCGTTCAAATTCACCACTGTCTAAGTTACGGGTTCCCTTAAAAACCATGTGTTCAAGAAAATGAGCCATCCCATTGATCTGATCCGATTCTAAGGCCGAGCCGACCTGCAGCCAAACATTGAGATTAACCGCTTCTACCGGTTGACTTTCGGCAATAATCGTTAAACCATTGGCAAGACGGTGCAGAATCGGAGTGTTAAGCGTGGCAGGTTTCCCTAGGATAGCCGTCATTCTTTATTAGTCCTCGGTGATCACTCTGGCAAAAATTGTCACTTTTCCCTATTGTAGTCCCAGACTTTCACGGAGCCAACAAGATCAGGTGTTGGCCAGCAATTCCAAATTCAGAATGTAGCAAAATTGATCGAGGTAGGGTGTCGCTAGCGCCAGTGAACGCACCGTTAATGGAGGCTGCCGGGATATTCATTCCAAGAAATCGCTTTAGTCAATCAGGGGGTTGACCGTCATTTAAATTTCTAAAATATAAAGTTTTGTGACAACTTGAGACGTTCGCAGGAGTTTGAGGTGATTTCTTTTATGAAAGCAGTTGAGAACATCATCTATGCCGTTAACCCAACCCTGTTTCTCCTCTTCTGAAGTTCGTCTGAATTCCATTGTCTCCCATCGCGATCGCGGAACTTCCCTGAAGCAAACCGATGATGATGACCTGCAATACCTCGCCCTGCAAGCGCGTTCCTATACTGGGACAGTGGGTTTGCAGCAGCAAGCCGCGATCGCTCGGTTACTTGATGCTCTGCGATTTTCGGGTCGGCTACGGGGTCGAGGTCATTATTCGGTAGAGGTCTATGAGGATGGGGTCAATCGAACGTTATGTTGGGTTGCCTTCCACCTCGACCAGTTCGATCCTGACCGGGGCAGTTTTCTGGCTTGGGTCAACTATCGCCTGGATATCTTGTTGCGAGAGGCGTATGCGGAAACGATTGACCCACTGGTCAGGGCGCAAAAGCAGCAACTGATTCGTCGCAAGTACCAACTGACGGCGATGGTTAGTCAAGTCGGTAAGGTTGGGCTGGGATTCTGGTTAAGGTTACAGGTTAAAGGGATCGCGATTGATGAACAAAGTTTTGTCTGGTTGGCGGTTCTCTGTCGGTTATCTGGGCTAAGAAAGGCTAATCGGGCTTTGGGCGATCGCGTTTTTCTGGATCTGGCAAGGGCAACGTTATCGGTATCGCCTTTACAGCAGGTGAGCGGTGAGTCTG
Organism: Microcystis sp. LE19-41.2A; assembly: GCF_027530405.1. NCBI lineage: Bacteria > Bacillati > Cyanobacteriota > Cyanophyceae > Chroococcales > Microcystaceae > Microcystis > Microcystis sp. LE19-41.2A. The sequence continues at coordinate 7,065 of NZ_JAPZQJ010000570.1, forward strand.
TTGTCTTTGAGAATTTGGCTCAACCAGTGGAGCAGCTTTGTTTGTCGGAGTTGATCGCTGAGTATATTGAGTCTGATCCGGAGTTGTTGTCTCGCCATCATGTCCATAATTGCCCGAAGGCGACTTTGAAGGCAATTTTGAGGGCGCGATTGGAGGCGCGATCTTGGCAGGAGATCGCGGATTCTTTTAGTTTGACTGTGGCAGTGGTGAAGAATTTTTTCTCGCGCCAGATGAAGACGGTTGCGCCTTTAATCGGACAGGAAATTCTGTCTTATTTGTAATTTTTTGAGGAGGTGAATAGCTTTTGAAAAACTCACTGGCTGAGTTTGCAGGGATTTTTGTGGAAAATTTAAGCTTCCAATGGGGGGAAATCAAGATAATGCCGACACGAATTAATCATAGTTCTGTATTTTTGATTGCTCTAGGAAGGGAAGCCCATGAAATCGCGGATTATTTTTGTCAACAACATTCTGATTTTGCTCTAGCTGAACAAGTCTATCTCAATACTTTGGCTGTGTATGCGGTCAACTGTTGCTTACGGTCTCTGGGTATTGCCACAGATTTGGAAGCGAGTGATAGTTGGAATCCTATCATGCAATCCCGTTTAGCTGTAGCGGATTTGGTGGTGAGGGGTAAGGGGAAAGTAGAGTGTTGTTCTGTGATGCCGGGTGAGGATTTTGTCGAGATTTCTGAGGAGGTTTTATCGGACAGAGTTGGTTATCTATTTGTGGAGATTAATGCTGAGATGTTTGAGGCAAAGGTGTTGGGATTTTTGGAGAAAGTCAATGAAACAAAGTTAAGTCTTTTGGCATTGCTTTCTCTGGATGATTTGCCAGCATATCTGGAGAAAATTAGTCCTCTACAATTAAGGTCTCAAATTTAATTAGGGCTGAGTTTTTTGAAGAGTAATCTGTTTCAGTTCGATTGTTAAAGTTTTGAAGTAATCAAATTAAGGAGAAAATTTATCATGAATCGTCTAATTTTTCACGCATCAATTACGACTGTTACTGGTGCTGCGCTATTATCCTTCATCGGAATAAATTCTGCTCAAGCAGTAAGCATTACATTTTTTCCATCTACTGTATTCTCATCTGACCCTACAATCCTCAATCAAAATGTAGGCATCACAGGATATACAATTGAGGATTTTGAAGACAAAACTCTAATTCCTGGTTTAAGTATTACTTATTCTGGAGGAGTTTCTACATCAACGATTACAAGTCTTCCTAATCTTTCAAATACATATTCTCAAATCTGGGATGGTCAACACACATTATTTAATATTCCTAGTAACCAATTTAGTAATGGTATATATTGTCCGAGTACAGAATGTGCAAAACTTACTACACTTAATTTTAGCAGTAGCATTATATCAGTGGGAATTGGGCTTTCAGGGTTTCAATCTTTAAATCCCCCATCATCTTTTCCAGGAGATGTTCCAATAACAGATCATCGCCTCTTCATCAATGGCATACCTTTTTCACAAACAATTGAACAGCTTGCAGGAGCAAATTGGAAATCGGCAACACTTCAACGTAATGCTTACTTGCGTATTGATGCACTACAAGGAGAATCGATTTCCTCGATAGGATTTGAAAATATAACGACATATCCAATTGCAAATCCAGTTACAGAAGATTTAATTGAATTTGATCATCTTGCGATAAAATCTGCCGCGCAGCCCCCCAAAAGTGTCCCTGAACCATCTAATATCTTGGGTTTAGGTTTACTCGGACTGGGTTTAACCGCAACAAAAGTAAAAGGTGTCTTATCAAAAAAAGCAAAGTCACCAACAGATAACCCCCAAGAACCAGACAGCTAACTGGGATCAATTGCAGTAGGATAAATTAATTTATCCTACTGCATAATCGGTCAATTGACGAAGTACAGGAGGATGAAAGCCAATGACAATATCTTTTTTAGGAACACCTAGTCTAACTAAATCTTCAGCAATATCTTGTTCTGTCATATTCCATTGAATCCAAATTTTATCAGACTTGAGGTCAATATGAATAAGACAATAATGTACATACTTTTCGCCTTCCCACCCAAAAGTAACGACCTGATAATGTTCTTTTTGTTCATCAAAAATAGCTTGAATCTCCAAATCATTACCAGTGGGTTTATATTGAGTATATTCCGAAAGAATACTTTTGACTAATTGACGATATTTTGCTAACTTATCCATGTTAAGATTACCTCCTGACTTGGCGAAAAAATGATTAATTTTAAATGGTTTTCTCTAATCATCAATTGGGTAAAATCTAAAGAGAAAAAAGTGTCGTAAGTAAAACTAGGAATCTAAAAACAAGACTCTATCTGGATCTTTTCTCTTTAAAACCGCCCGATAATTAAGAAATTGTCCTAGAGCAGTATGAAATTCTGAGATCGCTGAAGACCCCTCTAAAAAACTTTTAATTTCTACGGCAATCTTTTGATGATCTTTAGTCGCAGCAATCAGCTTTTCTGCGCCTAAATCGACAGCCATATTCACCCCTCCAAAACTTATCGTATAAGGGTCATGAGTAATTAACCAATTATCTTTGATCAAAGCGTTTTTGGCTGCTTGATAAACTAAATCTTTAGCCAATTTTACCTTTCTCCTGATTTGATAGGTTATCTTTCCCTGTTTTGAGGTGCGGCTTGAGCAACAAGGACAACTAATTTTCTCTGAACTATAGTACTGAGTAGCATCTAGGGCGACGGGTAAGTTGCCATCCAACGCCTCAAACCCCCTCAAATAGCCTTGGTCTCCCAGACCTTGATCAATCCATTTGAACAGGGGAAAAAGATGCTTTGCGGCTATTCCATCGAGGATGTTCCGCATCTGCTCTACTGTCGGGATATTGACCAAACCAAACAGACTTTGAGCATTATCTCGTCCACAACGACTATTAAGTTGGCGCTGATATTCTAGAAATGATTCATTCTGGCGAAAAAAGGCGGCGAATGCCCCTAATATTGCGTCTTTCAGACTGTAGCGGGTAGCATTGCTGGCACTTCGAGGGTCAGTTATCCCAGGGATAACTACCTGGAAATAGCTCAGCATCCCCATAAAACCCAGTTGTTTGACTTCCATTCCCCCGAAACCCACTGTTCAAACCCTTCACTCCATTTTGAAAGGCAAGAGTAAGACTGGTTCTGTATTCTGTGCTACCGTTTGAATTGGGAATTGCTGGGTGTTGGCAGGCTTTTTGGCTGTGGTCGGTAAACAGTAAACTGAAAACTCAAATCTGATCACTGATAACTGATCACTGAATCGCCCCTCTTGCCTCTGAGAAAAAAAAATGCTATGATGAAAACAAATCGGGCTTCTACGTTGGTGACTGCCTTTCAAGTTTTTTGATCTATGCTTGATTGTGATAAGGGAGCAAATAACCAATTCGTGTGGTAGTAAACCGAGCTTGTACTCGGAAACAGAAACGCGTAATATAAGTTCCCACCTGGTTAACCCAGGTCATAAACTTAGGTAAAACGGCGTAGCGGTCTTTTCAAGTTTTTCGAGCATATATAGGTCAAATTCTGGGCATAAGCACTGTAAGCTGTACTGAATTTCAACTCCGTATTGGAAATTTTAGTACAAATGCTCAAACTGCCTCTCCCTGCTCCCCTGCAATCTTAACGAGTAATTTAGATAGTCAAGAGCTTAAGTAGGGAGGCAAATTATTTGTAGGATGGGTTAGCGGTAGCGTAACATGAGCAGGCGTTGGGTTTCATGCTTCAACCCAACCTACGTTCTGTTGACTCTTGCAAGAGTGCAAGAGTGCCTCATCTCAACAAGCAATTTAAATGCGCGGGCAGCTTATCTATATTTTTTTCTAGGTTAAAGACTGCTGTTTTCGGTAACGCTCGTCACCGCTAAATTGTGACAATCCGGACTACACTAGGGAAAAATTTATGAATTATTGTTAAGCAATGACTGAAAAACAGCCAAGAGTTGTTATCATCGGCGGCGGATTTGCGGGTTTATACACGGCCAAAGCCCTAAAAAACGCCCCCGTTCATGTTACCCTCATCGATAAGCGAAATTTCCATCTTTTTCAGCCCCTCCTCTATCAAGTCGCTACTGGGGCGCTGTCTCCGGCCGATATCTCCTCACCTTTGCGCTTAATCCTACGGGGCCATGACAATACAGATATTCTCCTCGATCATGCCATAGATATAGAGCCGGTTAAGGGAGAAGTGATCTTGGAAGATCACCCGCCGATCGCCTACGATCAGTTAGTCATTGCCACGGGAGTCAGTCATCACTATTTTGGCAATGATCAATGGCAGCCCTACGCTCCCGGGTTAAAAACCATTGAAGACGCAGTAGAAATGCGTCGTCGCATCTATCTCGCTTTCGAGAAGGCCGAGAAAGAAATCGATGCCGAAAAGCGGCAAGCTTTATTAACTTTTGTTATTGTCGGTGGCGGACCGACGGGGGTAGAATTAGCAGGAGCGATCGCTGAAATTGCCCACGGTGCGCTTAGGTCTGATTTCCACCAGATTAACCCCACAGAAGCGAAAATTTTGCTCTTAGAAGGGATGGATCGAGTATTACCCCCATATTCACCCGATTTATCCGCTAAAGCTGCCGCTTCTCTCACAAAATTAGGGGTGACAGTGCAAACTAACAGCATCGTTACCAATATTGTTGAAGGTTGTGTCAGCGTCCGTCAGGGAGAAAAAACCACAGAAATCGCTGCCGAGACAATTTTATGGGCAGCGGGGGTAAAAGCATCGAGAATGGGGCGAATTTTGGCCGAAAGAACTGGGGTAAATCTCGATCGCGTCGGTCGGGTAATCGTCGAACCGGATTTAAGTATCGCTGGTTATGCCAATATTTTTGTGATCGGGGATCTGGCTAATTTTGCCCATCAGGGAGATAAACCTTTACCCGGAATTGCCCCCGTGGCCATGCAGGAGGGCGAATATCTGGCCAATTTATTAATTTCTCGCCTAAAAGGGCAAACTATTCAACCTTTTCATTATATCGATCGAGGTAGTCTGGCAGTGATCGGCCAAAATGCGGCCGTGGTTGATTTGGGATTTGTCAAGTTTTCTGGGTTCATCGCTTGGTTAGTCTGGGTTTGGGCCCATATTTACTATCTGATCGAATTTGATAATAAATTAGTGGTGATGGTGCAATGGGGTTGGAATTATTTTACCCGCGGTCGTGGCGCTCGTTTGATTACGGGAGAGGGGCAGAATTTAGCCTCCGGACAATTGCCGCAAAATAACGGCCAAAATAATAATAATCTCGCCGTTTCTAACCAGACGGAAACTCTCTCTGCGCGATCGTGAAAGTGTGAAAAAAATAGCCGTGATTATCTAGTTATCAGTTAGCCGGTAAGAACAATCGATCATGAAAATAGAACATCCTAACAGTCTGGAAATTACCCCAGAGGAAAGCCAAGAATTAGAATATTTACGAGTTAAAATTGAACGAGCGATCAAAGATGGTGTGATCACAAGAATAGAATTTGAATCGATTAAAATGATCATGTTTTCTAACAAGAAAAACAATCCCGACCAAATCCTTCGTCAGGTGACACTCTATCGCAAGTTAGTCGTTGAAAAACTGAATAATAGCGAACTAATTTTTGAATCTCCTCAATAGGGCGAAATGCTGTTGTAAGCTGCCCGCGCATTTAAATTGCTTGTTGAGATAGGGTGCATCTCACATTTGCAGGAATACCGACAATCAGCAATTGTCCGTGACTCTTAGATGATGACAAATGTATCAGCAGCTGCGTGTAAGCATCCCACCGAAAAGCTAATGCGCGGGTAGGGTTGATTCATTTAAATTAAGTACAGCTGATTTTGAGTCAATAAATTTGAATGAAAATTCTCAAGTTTATCTTTTTCTAATCAAAAGAGTTAGTGACAATAACTAATCTTTAATCCTCTGCCAATATTGATTATGAATAAATTGATAAAGCTTGTTCCCAAGCCACTAAAAGCCTATCTCTCTTCAAATTTTCTGAGAGTACATCCTGTTAATTTAGCTAATTTTTCTGCTTCTTACGTCGATAAAACTATCAGTTTTTCCCAACGTTCAGCTAACCACCTCTGTCCCTCTGTTATTGAGAGAAAACCCAAACCTCTGAAAAGATTCAATCCTATAGTTGTGAGAATTGACCAATTGCTGGCCGCTTGAAAATCACTTATCTGGCTTTTATCTTCCTCAAAAATTACATCTTTTACCCAATGTAACTGATTTTCTATTTTCCAATGTCCTCGAATAATTTTAGCAAATACTTGGGCGGATTCGGTTAGGCTACTGATATAGTAAGCTGTTTCTTCATAAGTTTTATCCCCGCGAATACCCCTTCTTTCTACTTTAATAATTCGGCGCAGATTTTCAAACCCTTGTCTTTCATTGTTCCTCACTTTAAAAACTTCTATTTTTCTTGATATTTTTCGTCCATGACTATTGTCTTGTTCAAGAAAACAACTTTCTGGCTTTGAGGAATTACTCAGGTCTTGTATTCGCTTATAAAGATTTTTCTGATTTCCTTTAACGGTGATAACATAGTCATTTTTACTCTTGGCTATTAAGCTGATTGTTTTCTTCTGACAGTGTAAAGCATCGCCAGTAAAAACTTTATTTTGAAGAGTGCAATCTTCAATTATAGCTTGACCTTCGTCGATTTCAGACCCTTTTTTGTTTTCAATTCTTTTTAAGTGTAATACCCAGCCACTTTCTTGACTAAACAATGAGACAAACATAATAAAATTTTGTTGTTCATTGTTAGGATTCTTTAGA
>NZ_JAPZQJ010000106.1:0-2973 GCF_027530405.1 Microcystis sp. LE19-41.2A
CCCTTATAGAGAAAGGCATTTAGCGATTTTTGTCAATTGTTTTTTATCTAGAGCGAACTAATCAATTAAGTCTCTTGCCAGATAAGGATTTAGTCGATTTATGCCCCCCTATCGAACCATAACAAGTAACGAAGAGCCGTATTTTATCCATGACTACAATGCACAGCAAAGCAAAGGATTAAGCCGCCATCACTACTACCGAATCACCACCAAAATTCCCCCTCTCCCTCTCCCTAGGGTTTTTAAAAATTGGTGTCTCAGGAATAAGGGATTATTGCTATTATTAACCCTGATTTTGGGCAGTATTGCTCTGGCTTTTATAAACTCACGTCGTTAATTTTTTTGCTGGCGATCGAGCCTTGATATAAATCTAGATCGAACCAGAAAGTTGTGCCAATTCCCACTTCACTAATCAAATTAATTTGACTATAGTGCTTTTCAATAATATTTTTGACGATCGATAATCCTAATCCCGTCCCTTCTAGGGTATGAACGCGATTTTCTACCCGATAGAAGCGATCAAATATGGCACTTTGATCCTCGGCATCGATGCCAATACCAGTATCGGATACTTCCACGCGAATTTTGAGAGTTTCTTGGGGATTATCTTTGCTGATTTTATAGGCACGAATCACCACTTTACCGCCAGCAGGAGTAAATTTTAGGGAGTTACCGACTAGATTAGTTAATACCTGTAAGAGTAGATCATAATGACCTAAAATTGGTAATAAATTGGCTTCAATTTCCGAGCTTAATTCTAGTCCTTTATCCCTAGCATTGAGTTGATAAGTCCTCAGGGTTTGTTCGATTAATTGTCCGATATCGAGCGCATCTAAGTTATAGTTACGGGAGGATTCTAACCGGGAAAGATCGAGAACATCATTAACTAAACGAGTTAAGCGATCGGTTTCATGATTGGCGGTTTCTAAAAACTCTCTTTTTTCTGTATCGCTGAGATCCTCTCCAAATTCTGTCAGGGTTTCAATAAAAGATTTGATGTTGAATAAAGGGGTTCTTAACTCATGGGAAACATTGCTGATAAATTGACTTTTTGCCTCATTTAATTCTGTTTCTCTGGTGATATCCTGTAGCGTCATAGCAATTCCCCGGACATTCTCCCGATACTGATCGAATACCTGAGTTAACAAAATGCGAATTGTGCAGGGTTTCGGGTGAGTTAAAGATAATCTAAATTCCGCCGGGGAATAGTTATTATTTTCCTGATCAATAACAGCATTTTTCTGATTTTGATTAGCGGATTCTTCTGGTTGGAGGGTTTCTCCTGCCGCAATTTGATAGAGAGGTTTAGTTAGTTTAACCGTTAACTCCGAAGGAAAAAGATGTAGAACATTTTTACCGATAATTTCCTGATCTTCCCAGCCAAATATTTCCCGAGCCGCTGGATTAATTAATAATAATTGAAAGTTAGTATCTAAGAGAATTGCTCCATCAGCAATAGTGGACATTAACGTATCTAGTTTGGCTTTTTCGGCGGTCATTTCTTCGATATTTTGTTCTTCGTATCGTTCTAACTTTTCCGCCATTTCATTAAAACTGAGAATTAATTCCCCTAACTCTCCTCCCAGGGGTAAATCAACGCGCTGCTTAAAATTTCCCGCTGCAATATTTTTGACCCCGACTAATAACTCCTTGATTGGTTTGGTGATAGTTAAAGCATTAAAAACTGCCCCGAGAATCACCATCGCCCAAATCGAGACAAAAACGGCAATAGTAACATCACGGGTTAGATTAGAAGAAGCCACCACAATAGCGTTAGGATTGATCCCGATCGCCAATACTCCCAAATATTTGCCCTCATGATTCAAGGGAACAAAGACATCGGTTACTTCACCGTCGGGGGTTTTATGCTGACGGACGAGGGGAGTTTCCCCATTTTCGCCATAATTTTCCGGTAATTGAATGCGACGCTCGATCGTCAGGGAATTTTTAACTTCGGCGGTAGAATAGGGAATGCCGAAAAATATTTGACCCTCCTCGTTAGCGTAGATCAAATAACGAACACTGGAGGTACTACTATAAAAACGGGCTGAAAAACGGGCTAAATCGGTTAAATTGTCCTCAGCAATCAGAGGGGAGACATTAGCGGCTAATAACAGCCCTAAATCCCGGCCAAAACGGGTATCATTGAGACGGACATCCTGCTGGATCGTGTTAACCGCCCAAAAGGTTAAACCACTCATCAACAAAGAAACGGCTAAAGTAGCCGCAGCCATTAATTTAGTTTGGAGGGTGAATTCGGACCACCAACGGGCGATCGCTTCTCGGAGACTAGGCAGAAAATTAGACACGGTTAGGCAGGATTAATCTGTATTCTTGACTACTCTATCGCTCAAATCGCGGGTTAGCACGATCATCTTAACTCATTAAACCTCTTGCATAATTAGGGTCTGCTGAAAAAGTTTTTCGTGGGGACAGGGTGTGGGGTGTGGGGTGTGGGGTGTGGGGTGTGGGGTTTTACCGGTTTTGAGGTGGCCAATTACCTAATTTTCAAGGAAAAAGTGCCTCAATTTTCCCCCTCATCACTCCCATGCCTGGTACTTTTTGAGGGGAAAAAAGTCTAAAAGTCTTACCCAACAAGGTTTTTATCATTACTCAGCAAGCCCTAATTAATTTTTCAGGGTTCAAAAACGGCAAAAATAAGGATTAAATGGCATAAAGTCTGTAAATAGGGTTTGCGGCAAAAAGTTTTTCCTGGGGGCAAGGTGTGGGGTGTGGGGTGTGGGTGGTGGGGTTTTACCAGTTTTGAGGTGCCCAAGTACCTAATTTTCAGGGAAAAAGTCCAGGGATTTTCCCCCGATCACTCCTATATCCAGTACTTTTTGATTGACAAAAGGTCTAAAAGTCTTACCCAACAAGGTTTTAAGATTTATTCAGCCAGCCCTAAATAGACCATTTAACTGATTATTATTCCTTCTTAATTCTCCTGACTACTGACTCCTAACCCTAACAACA
>NZ_JAPZQJ010000453.1:0-15572 GCF_027530405.1 Microcystis sp. LE19-41.2A
TAAATTCTCTCTAGCATTTTCTGGCTCTCGGGGTTTAGGTCTCTAATCAATCTCATTGTATTTTCCTGCTGCTTCGTTTTTTTATGTATTATACTTCTTAATTTTTTATTTGGGTAATTAATTTTGCATGACTACTTAATATAGCTTCAAAGCGAGTTTTAGAAAAAATCGGCATGGATCTGATAGAAGCACGAGAGAAAGTCTTGGTCTGGAAATTAAGTAGGGTTTGCTGAAAAAGTTTGTTGGTGGGGTTAGGAGCCAGTTATCAGTTATCAGTTATCAGTTATCAGTTATCAGTTCACTGAGAAAACTCCCCACTTCCCCACTTCCCACACCCTACACCCCACACCCCACACCCCACACCCTACACCCCACACCCCACACCCTACACCCTCTTTCAAGTCAGTAGTCGGGGGGAAATCTGGAGTCAGAGCCTCGTCGATGCGATAAGATACTCTGGCTCTGTCTTTGCCAGTTTATGAGTTAACTAGGATTTCAGCGATTGCCTGGGAGATAGGAAAATAAGGAGGATAAAGTTCTAGCCAAAAAAACTCACCAACGGGATTAATTTCTAAAAAGATATAACGTTCATCTGGTGTGACAATCATATCAATTGCACCATAATTAAGACCGAAATATTTCATTAATTCAAGTAGTTGTTTTTCAATAGTTTTCGGTAAATCGTAGGGTTGCCATTGTTGATGTAGCGCTCTTCCCTCTTTTCGCCAATCGTAGATAGCGCCGTCTAATTGTTGGGAATTAATCGCCGCCGTAAATATTTGTTCACCGACGATAGTGATGCGTAATTCCAAAGCTTTAGGAATGTTTTCCTGAAAAGTCATGGGACAAAATTGCAAACCTTCCAAATTATCTAGGTCTTCCTTAGTAACAGGACTGGTAAAAACAACCATTTCCTCTTGCTTGTCTCCATAAATAGCAAATTGAGAAAGCATTTTAGTCACAATTCCCGTCGCTTCAAACTCCTGAGCAAATTGCTTGACAGCTTCAGGATTATTAGAAGTTAAAGTCCCCGGAATTAATAAACCTAATTGTCGCGCTACTTGTAACTGCAATTGTTTATGATTGGTCTGATCTACCTTAGCAATTGGATCAAGATGAAAGCCAGATAAACTAGCAATCATTCCTCGAATACTTAACCGACATTCCTTAAGAGAAGCTTCGCGAAATTGACTATCCATTCCATCGGGTAATTTTTGTCCGTATCTCATGCGCCGATACCAGACAGCAGAAACTTCTTTTAGCTCTAATTTTTGTTCTCCATCGGTAATAATTCCGCCTTTTTTATCGTCTGAGTAAAGATCAACTTTCACCTCTGTAGGGAAGCGATCCGTGTCAAAACGAAAGGCTTTTTTACCCATGGCTTCTATGGCTTTGATTACCAGAGGAATACTTTCATTATCGCGGCTAAAAGTAACAAGTAAAACGGTCATAAATCTCCTTGAAAACTTAGGATTAACAATTTTTTGAGCGCGAGCTTTGCCGATCAACCGAAGACTAAAAAATCAGCGATCGCATTAGAAATAGGTAAATCTAAATCCCGTTCTAACATTCCCCACTCACCACAGGGATTAACTTCTAAAAAAACGTATTCTCCCCCAGGAGTTAAGATAAAATCAAACGCCCCAAAATTCAACCCTAAATTAGCCATAAAAATCTGAAGTTGCTGCAATAGTGAATCGGGTAAAGTATGATGTTGCCAAGCACCCGGATCAATACCCGGTCTTCGCCAATCTACGGCAGAATTATTATACTGAGAAGATTCTAAAGCACCCACAAATGTCTGTCCATTAACCACGACAACTCTCAATTCTAATTGTTTGGGAATTTCCGCTTGAAAAACCATAGGACAATAACGTAAAGATTCCGCTTCCTCAAGGTCTTCTGCTTTCACCCTACTGGTATAAAGAAAAAATTCCGGCGATTCCATACTGTGGGCGATCGCAGTTAACAATTTACTCACCATTCTTCCCTGAACCTGGGAAAAAAACTCCCGGGCAGCATCAGGATTATTGGTCACTAAAGTGGGGGGGATAATCAAGCCAACTTCTGAGGCCAAACGAAGTTGTAATAACTTATTTTTAGCCCTCTCAATTTGCGCTAAATTATCTAACCAACGCGCTGACCTTAAACTATCCCAAAAACTAGCCAAAGTCGTCTGGGATTCTCGCACACAAGCCTCCCGAAACTGAGGATCTAAATCCGCTGTTATTTCAGGTTGCCAAATACGTCTTGTCCAAACAGATTGCACCTGTTCACTATCAATAGATTGATGGTTATAGGTTAATTGATAAAAACTTTTTTTCCCATTAAATTGGGCTGCTAATTGAACCTCTAAGGGAAATTTATCGGTATCTAAGCGAAAAGGTGTGGCTCCTTTTTTTTCTATCGCCTCAGCCACGCGGTCAATCGTGAAAAAATCGCCGCTATGGGTCAACAATAAAACAACTTTAGGCGATTCTTTCATATCAGTGGGAAATTCCTGTATTTAAATTTCTTTTTGTCTCTTTTAAGTGGCGACAAATTCTGGTTTAGTTGTCAGAATCGAATATTCGCAAGACTGGGGATTGTCCATCCGCTCTTGAGCATTGAGGATTTCTAACCCCACCACGTTCCCCCACTGGTCATAGTCGAGAATCACCCCCGGACTCTGCTCGTCGCTTTCTGCAATCGGCACATTACTTAAGGTGATTTTGAGAGCATCAACGACCGGATCATAGGTCACTTTCATGGCGTTCTCCAATATTTGCTGAACTACCTACACTTTTCTTGCGGGTAAGTGTAGGTTTTCTACCCAACAGATAGCGGAATCGTGGATTTCTTGCGTCCTCTCCTACCCTATCCGATTTCCAGTTGGCTGTCGTTATTATCGATCTGACTGTCTAACAGTATTTGCGTAGGTTTCCATTCCCCATCCATTGTTTGACAAGTGCATACCAACCATACGGATTGGTCTCCATCCCCGAACTCAAGGTGACAATCTTGGCAGGTTTCTTGGAAGTTTTGATCCCCGAACTGCAATTCCCCATCTATATTACCGATATGGTCACTAAGCCTCAGTTCGGTGGGCATCCATTCTCCATCGCGAGCTTGGCACTCAGCACTCAGGATTGTGCTGTTAGGGTCGTAGTTAATACTGCTGCAAGTGTGCGAAAAATTGGGCATGACAACTCTGTGTGTTAAAAAACAATATGATTCAGCATAGTGCCTTAACAGCCGACATTCCGCACATCTTCATATACTTTTATATATTTTTACATTCCCCAAGATGTTTTAACGAAAAACCTTGATTGTAGAAACTACTATTGAGAACATTTTCAATAATTGATTTTTTCTGAGAAAAAAATTGACAATTCTTCACCTTGATCAAAATCCATGATTGTAGCTATAATCCTTAGGGGCAAAGGATTGTAAGCAATATATTGGTAAAAATTATTAATTGAATGTTAAGAAGCGCGGAAAGTGGGTTTCCCACTCTACTAAATCTGCTCAAATATTAATTACCTAAGCAAAATTAATTATACATCTAAGCCGTCAGCTTTTTGCCGTGATCAGTAAACAGTAAACAGTAATCAGTAAAAAGATAGTAGGAAACTTCTATTTAATACTCCACACTTAAAACTCAAATCTGATAACTGATCACTGATAACTGATAACTGATAACTGATAGCTGCACGACTACTTAGTACAAACGCTTACGGGGGCGATAATTAGCCACGGATTCCACTAAACCCAAAGCGATAAAATTGGTTAATAAAGATGAACGTCCATAACTTAACCAGGGTAAAGGAATCCCTGTAATCGGGGCTAATCCCACGGTCATGCTAATATTAAGAATTGCCTGAAAAGCGATCATCGAGAGAACACCGATCGCTATTAAAGAACCGAAGTTTTCTTTAGCAGTATTAGCAATGACTAACAAACGCCAACAAACTAACCAGAAAGCTATTAAAACTAGAATACTGCCGACAAAACCGAATTCTTCCCCGACTACGGAGAAGATAAAATCGGTGTGTTGTTCGGGAATAAAATTTAATTGGGTTTGGGTGCCTTGGTGTAATCCCCGTCCCAATAATTCTCCGGAGCCGATGGCAATGCGGGATTGAATTAATTGATAACCTCCCCCCAAAGGATTCTTTTCTGGGTGAAGAAATAGGGTTAAACGATCTTTTTGATATTCTTTTAATAAACCCCAAAAAACCTCGCCTAATTTACCCACTGCCAGATTAGTTGCCACCACGATGAAAGTAGATAAAAAACGGTAGGGAAGGGTAAACCAAGCAAGCACAGCGATGATAATTGCTAAAACAATCCAAGCAGGAAAAAGTAAATTAAACAGAAAAACCGATGCGAGGGGAGATAAGAGGATAATCATCCAAGGCAGTTTCGCATTAGCCCAGTAAATCATGCCTAGGGTAATTGCCCCAAAGACTAATCCTGTCCCCAGGTCCGGCTGCGCCATAATTAACACCCAGGGGATGGCAGTGACGACAAAGACACGAGCGATCGCAAAAAGATTATCGGCGGGACGATGATGTAGGAGGGCTGCTAGGGTGATAATTAAACCTACCTTGGCAAATTCCGACGGTTGCACGTTAAAACTGCCGATATTAATCCAACTTTGCGCCCCATTCGCCGTCACCCCCAGGACAATTACCGCAATTAGGGAGAGATTGGTGAGAAGATAGGTTAACCAGTGCCATTTGAGCAGACTTTCGTAACGACAACGGGCCAGAAATAAAGCGATCGCCACTCCCACGGCCCCGAATAACCAGTGTTGCCACCAGTCGAGAGCAGTGGTATGTCTTTCGGCACTACGAATCATTAAACCACCGAAAACGGTTAAACCCGTCACCAAAACGAACAAAAGCCAATCAATTTGGGCTAGATCCCGGAAAATGAAGCTAAACTGTTCGTTAAAACCCCTTAGTTTCCTACTAATAAGGGACTGTCTTCTCACCATTTCTCTCCCCACATTTACTAACTAACTAGGGTTTGCTGAATAAATCTAAAAACATTGTTCGATAAGACTTTTAGACCTTTTTGAAATCCAAAAGCACCGGACATTGGAGTGATCGGGGGGAAAATTTAGGGACTTTTTCCCTGAAAATGGGTAAAACCCTACACCCTACACCCTACACCCCACACCCTGCCCCCACCGAAAAACTTTTTGCCGCAAACCCTAACTATAGGCTGCTACGGATACTTTCGCCGCCACCTGACGAGCGATCGCTATCAGGGCTTTAGCTGAGGCCGATTCCGGTTGCCCCAAAACTACTGGTACACCAGTATCACCGCCCTCCCGGAGGGATATCTCCAGAGGCACACATCCCAGTAAAGGAATGCCCAATTCTTGCGAGGTTTTTTCCCCACCACCGGACCCAAATAGATCATAGGAGCGATCGGGCTGATCGGGAGGGATAAAATAACTCATATTTTCCACGATACCCAAAACCCGCGCCCCTAGCTGTTGGAACATTTTTAAACCCCGGCGCGCATCAATTAAAGAAACCGTCTGGGGAGTGGTGACAATCACCGCACCCGCTAGGGGGACCGATTGAATTAAAGTTAATTGTGCATCCCCGGTACCGGGAGGCATATCGACGATTAAATAGTCTAAATCGCCCCAATTGACTTGATAGAGAAACTGACGGATAATGCCGTTTAACATCGGACCGCGCCAGATTACCGGTTGATCGGGGTTGATCAAAAAGCCCATGGAAACCATTTTGATGCCATGGTTGAAAGCGGGTTCCAATATCTCGCCATTTGCGCCCTGTACCGTCACTTGTGCGTCATTTAAGCCCAACATTGTCGGGGCGTTGGGGCCGTAGATGTCCGCGTCTAATAGCCCCACTTTTGCCCCTAAATGAGCCAAGGCGACGGCGATATTGACAGCCACGGTACTTTTTCCCACACCGCCCTTACCACTGGAAACGGCGATAATATTTTTAACCCCCTCCACACCTTGGCGATCGGGTAAAGCTTTTTGTTGCGGGGTTTCGGCAGTTACCTCCACGGCGACACTTTCCACCCCGGGCAGCTGTTTAACGGCTTTTTGGCAGTCTTCCACGATAAATTCGCGCAAAGGACAGGCAGGAGTGGTCAAAACTAGGGTAAAGCTAACTTTTCCGCCATCGATCGCCACATTGCGGATCATGTTCAATTCCACTAGGCTTTTTTGCAGTTCTGGATCTTGAACGGGACGTAATACTTCTAAAATCGATGCGGTATCAAGGGGCATGGTTTCAGTGTCTCTAGTCAAGTATTGTTCTTATGGTTATTTATCTTAACCTTGATGCCGGCACAGTTATCAGTGGGGAGTGGGGAGTTTTTTGCTGTGAACAGTGAACAGTGAACTGAAAACTCAAATCTGATCAGTGATCACTGATAACTGATCACTGATAACTGACTAAATCCTGCTATAATCTGATTGAATAAGTATAAAAATATTAATTGCTCGATCGCTAATTATGGAAGATACCCTGCCGCTTATTTACGTTTCTGGATTGCTAATTTTCGTGATTGGTTTAGGAATTTTTGTCATCGTGCAAATCTTTAAAACCCGTCGAGTGGAAGGAACCTTTAACAAGCTACAAAAGAAATTGCAAAAAGAAAAAGGTACAGCTAAAGAATACTATGAATTAGGGAGTCTTTATCTCGATAAAAAACTCTATGTTCAAGCATTGAGTTTACTACAAAAGGCTTTAAAAATCTCTGAGGAAGAAAGCATCGAACCAGAAAATCAAGCCCTAATCTACAATGCGATCGGTTTTTCCTATTTTGCTCAAGAACAATTAGAATTAGCGATTCGTAACTACAAAGAAGCCATTAAACTTTATCCTCAATACTCGATCGCTCTCAATAATCTTGGCAATGTTTACGAAAAGAAACAAATGGCTAAAAAAGCTCTCGAAACCTACGAAGAAACTCTCAAATTTGATCCTGATAATACCGTAGCGAAAAAGCGCACCGAATCCCTGCGTAAACGCTTTGCTGAATCGAAATAGTTTTGACTACTGATCAAATTCTTTTTAGAGATCGAAGAATCTTCGATCTCTTTCTTTATTTCAAGCCATAAAACAAGACAATTAAACTAGGGGTTAAAAACGTCAAAATTAAATTTAGGGGCGCACCCAAACGGGTAAAATCGAGGAATTTATAGCCGCCAGGTGCATAAACCATGGTGTTAGTTTGATAGCCAATTGGTGTGAGATAACTATTAGAAGCAGCAAAGGTGACAGCATACATAAAAGCCAAAGGATTTAAACCCAAAGTTTTCGCCACTTCCACGGCGACGGGAATCATTAACACGACGGCGGCGTTATTAGAGAGGATTTCAGTTAAAACTGAGGTAATTAGATAGAAGAAAACTAAGATCCAAAACCCGGAAAGATTGCCGCCGATAGCCACTAAATTATCTGCTAACCATTTAGTAGTTCCCGAGTTATCCATGGCAGTACCTAGGGGAATTAAACCCGCTAATAAAAAGATAATATCCCAACGAATAGAACCATAGACTTCCCCCGGTTTTAGACAGCCAGTAATTACCATTAAAACCACCCCAACTAAACTGGTGACGAGAATTGGTTGAATATCAAAAGCGGCAATAATAATCACCGACAAAGTAATTATTAAAGCAATAATGCCTTTATCCTGTCGCTGGGATTCAATTTCTTTTTCTTCTAAGACTAATAATTCCCGCGTGGTTTGTAAACCAATAAAACTCTGTTTTGGTCCCTGAACCAAGAGCAAATCGCCAAACTTTAAAGGAATTTTACCTAATCTTCCTTGTAGTAATTCCGAACCACGGCGAATCGCCAGAACTGTTGCGTTATAACGCTGACGGAATTTCAAATCTTTTAAAGTTGTCCCAATTAAACGGGAATTAGAGAGAATCAAAACCTCGGCTAATTTTTCCTCACCTGTAGTAATTACCGACTCAATATCTTCTTTCTGAAATTTGAGATCAGCAAAGATTTCTAATCCTCTTTCATCTTTAATTTTTAATAGTTCTTCCCGGCTACTGTGAACGATTAAAATATCGCCAGCATTGAGAACTTTATCGGCTAAAGGTTGGGGTAAATGTACCTTATTTCTGATTAATTCCAACACATCAAAATCAAACTTTCTTTGTAGTCCACTTTGAGATAAAGTTTGACCGATAAGATTAGAACGAGGGGTAACAATGACCTCACTCAGATATACTTTAGAACCGTAATCATCGTCTAAAAATTCCCCCGTGGAAGATTTGCGATCAGGTAGTAATTTCGGGGCAAAAATTGTTAAATAAATCAACCCTGCCAAAAAAGTTACTAATCCTAAAGCAGTGAATTGAAATAAGCTAAATTCCCCATAACCCAGCTTGGCAGAAATACCACTAGCGAGAATGTTAGTAGAAGTTCCCACCACGGTAATCATCCCCGCTAAAACCGTGGCGTAGGAAAGGGGAATTAATAACTTAGAAGGGGAAATTTTTTGTTTTTTACACCAATCTTCAACGATGGGTAAAAAGATCGCCACCACTGCCGTGTTATTAATAAAAGCACTAATCGGCCCCACCAATGCCCCTAAGACAAATACCTGTTGGTGGGGATTTTTGCCCCCCCAAACCAGCAAGCGATCGCGAATTACTTGAATCACTCCCGTGCGGGTAATTCCAGCACTAAGCACAAACATCGCCATCACTGTCACCGTGGCAGCATTACTAAATCCGGCGATACCTTCTTCGGGAGTAACTAAACCCAAAAGAATGAGGACAATCGCCACGCATAAAGCGGTTAAATCTACCGGTAGCCATTCCGCCACGAAAGCGACTAAAGCAACGACTAAAACCGTTAAAGTCAGAATAATTGGTGTTGGCATTGATTTATTTTTTCGTCATGAACCAGCGAATAAATAACTTCTCCAACTCAATCCAAACAAACATTAAGGCACTAAATCCAAAACAGATTAATAATTCTGTGCCACTAATCCATTGAGTGCCGAAGAAGCTTTGTAGAGGAGGAGCATAAATTAACAACAATTGTAGGATCGTTGTCAAGCCCACGGCGGCGATAATGTAAGGATTAGAGAAGGGATTCATTTGCACAGCTAACTGGGTATGGGAACGCACCGCCAAAGCATGACCCATTTGTGCTAAACAGAGGGTAGTAAATACCATGGTTTTCCAACGTCCAGGATCTCCGATTTCGGGGGTTGCTTGAGTATATCGGTAAGCCCAAGCCATCATAATAATGGTGAGAATGGCAAACACCACACCGATGCGAATCATATACCAACCCAACCCGCGAGCAAAAATGCTTTCCCGGGGGCTAAAAGGTGGACGTTTCATCACATTAGGTTCGGCGGGTTCCATTGCCAGAGCAAGAGCCGGTAAACCGTCGGTGACAAGGTTCATCCAGAGGATTTGCAAGGGAGAAAGGGGTACACCGCCTAAACCGAGCAGAGGAGCCGCTGCAATCGTTAAAACCTCGCCAATATTACTGCCGAGAATGTATTTAATAAAGCGCCGAATGTTGCTGTAAACCACGCGCCCTTCTTCGGTAGCGGCGACGATGGTGGCAAAATTATCATCCAGCAAAATCATATCACTGGCTTCTTTGCTGACATCGGTTCCCGTAATCCCCATGGCGATGCCGATATCCGCTTGTTTTAGTGCCGGAGCATCGTTCACCCCGTCCCCCGTCATGGCGACGAATTTGCCCTGTTTTTGCAAAGCTTGGACGATTCTCAGCTTATGTTCGGGAGAAACGCGAGCATAGACGCTCACACCATCTACCTCTGCCTCTAGGTCATTCTGAGACATTTTTTCTAATTCTTTACCCGTGATTACTCGCTCCCCGGGGGCAGCAATGCCTAATTCAAATGCGATCGCCTTGGCCGTTAATTGGTGATCTCCAGTAATCATAATCGGACGAATTCCCGCTTGACGACAGAGGGCAACCGCTTCTTTAACTTCTTTGCGGGGTGCATCGAGCATTCCCACCAATCCCAACCAAACCAGGGATTGTTCCTCACTATCTTCTCTTTCCGCTTCTGGCACTTCTGTCATCGGTTTATAGGAAAAACCTAAGACTCGTAGGCCATTACCCGCCATTTCGTCATTTTGTGCCAAAATACGGCTTCTTTGTTCTGGTGTTAAGGGTTGACTTTCCGCCCCAACTTGGATCAGAGAACAACGTTCGAGAATTAATTCCGGTGATCCTTTGGTAAACATTAAATAGGCAGAATCCCCCAAACCTAACTGGGCATTCTCACAGATTACTGACATTCTCTTTCTTTCGGAAGAAAAGGGAAATTCGCCTAAACGAGGGCTTTGTGGTGCCAATGCTTCCCGATATAGTCCTCCTTTACCCGCTAACGTCAGTAAAGCTCCTTCGGTGGGATCGCCTAAAATTGACCATTCTTGAGCTTTATTTTGCAAAAGTGCATCATTACACAGCACACAAGCCGTTAAAATTGCCTGTAGTTCGGGATCACTTTCACTAGCACCATTAAACTCACCGATGGGCGCGTAACCTTCCCCCGTGACAGTAATTGTCTGCTCGGAGGTATTAACTTTCTGCACCACCATTTTATTTTGAGTTAAAGTTCCGGTTTTATCGGAGCAAATCGTCGTTACCGAGCCTAAGGTTTCCACTGCCGGCAATTTACGAATTAAAGCTTGTCTTCTCACCATTCTTTGGGTTCCAATTGCCAATGTCACCGTTACCACTGCCGGTAAACCTTCGGGAACAACGGCCACAGCCATACTGAGGGAAGTTTCGAGGAATGATTCAAAAAACCGCCAACCAAAGCGAATTACACCCCCAAGGACGATTATAGCCACTAAAGCTAGGGAACCACTCACTAAAACGTTACCTAACTGCGACATTCGCTGCTGTAGGGGTGTGGGTTCACTTTCTACTCCTTGTAACATGGCGGCGATTTTACCGATTTCCGTATCCATTCCCGTCTTGGTAATCGCCACTTTCCCGCGCCCCTGTACTACTTCCGTACCCTGATAGACGAGGTTAATGCGATCGCCCAAAGAGGCATCTTCTGGTAAAACCTTCTGTGCTTGTTTATTCACCGATTCCGCTTCACCCGTTAAGGCAGCTTCGCGGATTTGCAGGTTTTGTGCTTCTAATAATCTGCCATCGGCGGCAATTTGTACTCCCGCTTCCAGTAACATGATATCCCCGGGGACAAGTTCCTTGGCCGCCACTTCAAAGGTGCTACCATTACGAATAACTCTAACTTTGGGCGAGGATAACTGCTTAAGGGCTGCTAATGCCTTTTCTGCCCGACTTTCCTGTAAATATCCTAAAATACCGTTTAAAATAACAATTGTAAAAATAGCGATTGCGTCTTTGGGAAATTCCCCTTTTTTCAGGTCCAAAACTGCCGAAACCACCGCCACGGCAATCAGCATCACTAACATAATGTTAGTAAACTGTTCCCAGAGAATCATTAACGGGCTACGTCCCCCCGTTTCTTTTAGTTCATTTAACCCGAAAATATCCTTTCTTTTAACAATTTCCGCCTCGATTAAGCCGGTTTCCCCATTGGTTCTCAGTATTTCTAGGGTTTGTTCCCCAGTTAAATTATGCCAAGCACGATTATTCTCTATTTCCGAGACTTGAGGTGACGTAGTGGGAAAAGTCATAGCGATCGATTGAAGAGGGTGTACGCGTGAACTAAAAAGGTAAGCGAATTAAGCTAATTACATATCACAATATCAGTTATCAGTTATCAGTGACCAGTTATCAGTTATCAGTGACCAGTTATCAGTTATCAGTGACCAGTAAGCAGTCAGCAGTTATCAAGGAAGTGGGGTGTGGGGAGAACAAAGCCGCCTCCTGCCCCCTGACTTCTCGATAATCTGAAAAAAAATGTAACGAAATGTGAAGTATAATGGCGAATGTGATAAAGACAAGACATTAGAGAGTAGATAGGAAACGATGCGAGTTGCGATCGCTGGTGCGGGACTAGCCGGATTATCTTGTGCGAAATACCTTGTCGATGCGGGACATACGCCCATCGTACTGGAACGTCGCGATGTATTAGGGGGAAAAATTGCCGCTTGGAAAGATGCCGATGGGGACTGGTACGAAACCGGTTTACATATCTTCTTTGGCGCTTATCCCAATATGCTGCAATTATTCAAAGAATTGGGCATAGAAGATCGCCTACAGTGGAAAGAACACTCGATGATCTTCAATCAGCCGGAAAAACCGGGGACCTATTCGCGGTTTGACTTCCCAGATATTCCCGCCCCAATTAACGGTATTGTTGCCATTCTTCGCAATAATGATATGTTAACTTGGGAGGAAAAAATTAAATTTGGACTCGGTTTAATCCCTGCCATTGTTAAAGGCCAAAGTTACGTCGAGGAGATGGATAAATATTCTTGGTCGGAATGGTTAGAGAAACAAAACATACCGCCTAGGGTAGAAAAAGAAGTGTTTATCGCTATGTCGAAAGCCCTAAACTTTATCGATCCTAACGAGATTTCCGCCACGATTCTACTAACAGCCCTCAACCGCTTTTTACAGGAGAAAAACGGCTCAAAAATGGCTTTTCTCGACGGTTCACCCCCGGAAAGACTCTGCCAACCTTTAGTCGATTACATCACCGCTAGAGGCGGCGAAGTGCGCTTAAACGCCCCTTTAAAAGAGATTATCTTAAATGAAGATGGCACAGTTAAAGCCTTCTTAATGCGCGGTTTAGACGGTGGGGAAGATTATCTTTTTGAAGCCGATCTTTATGTGTCTGCGATGCCGGTAGATCCTTTAAAAGTTTTACTACCTAAACCTTGGCAAGAAGATAAATTCTTTCAAAAATTAGAAGGATTAGAAGGGGTTCCCGTCATTAATTTACACCTCTGGTTTGATCGCAAACTAACCGACATCGATCATTTATTATTCTCCCGTTCGCCCTTACTCAGTGTTTATGCTGACATGAGCAACACCTGTAAAGAATACGCTAACCCCGATCGCTCGATGTTAGAATTAGTTCTCGCTCCCGCTCAGGATTGGATTAGCAAATCCGATGAAGAAATTATCGCCGCCACGATGAAAGAACTAGAAAAACTCTTTCCCCAACATTTTACTGGCGATAATCCCAGTCAATTGTTAAAATATCATCTGGTGAAAACTCCCCGATCAGTTTATAAAGCCACCCCTGGCCGACAAGCTTATCGACCTTCTCAAAAAACTCCGATCGAGAATTTTTATCTCGCCGGTGACTATACCATGCAAAAATATTTAGGAAGCATGGAAGGAGCCGTTTTATCGGGGAAATTAGCGGCAGCAGTGATCAGCAAAGATCACCCCGCAGCACCGCTAAACCCGAATAAAACCCAATCTACACCAGTGTCCAGCGCTCGTTAATTCTCTGGCTAGGGACTAATGACGAAAATGGCCTTGAGTGAGACAATGCTATATCATTAGCCACAGTTCGCCGTTAATCTAAGTCAATCATTCCGCCCCAGCAGAATGCTCCAATTGCCAAAACCGACCCACCCCACCAAACCCCTCGTCTCCCTTGCGGAGTCCTACGAACTCTGTCGCCGGATTACAGAGAAGTATTCCAAAACGTTTTATCTCGGTACTCTCCTGATGCCGAAAGCAAAACGTCAAGCGATCTGGGCAATTTATGTCTGGTGTCGTCGTACCGATGAACTGGTCGATGGACCCCAAGCCCGGTTAACTACACCTGAAACCCTTGATTTATGGGAAAAACAGCTAGAAACCGTCTTTTCTGGGGTTGCCATCGAGGATGCCGATGTCGCTCTCGTGGATACTCTAGAAAAGTTCCCCATGGATATCCAACCCTTTCGGGATATGATCGCCGGGCAACAGATGGACCTCTATCGCAGTCGTTATCAAACCTTTGATGAACTAAAACTGTACTGCTATCGGGTGGCGGGGACGGTGGGGTTAATGTCCAGCGCGGTGTTAGGATTGGAAGATGACGATCGCTCTGCCCCTTGGCGGCGCAATCAAAGCGTCTATATTCCGCAAGAAGAAGCGATCGATCTCGGTATTGCCAATCAATTAACCAATATTTTGCGGGATGTGGGGGAAGATGTCCATCGTGGGCGGATTTATCTACCTTTAGAGGATTTAGAGCGTTTTAACTACAGCGAAGACGATTTACTCAAAGGGGTTAATGATCACCGTTGGCAGGCGTTAATGCGCTTCCAAATTGAGCGGGCCCGTTATTACTACGATTCCGCCGAAAGGGGGATTCGCGCCCTTAATCCCGATTCCCGTTGGCCGGTTTGGGCGGCTTTACTGCTTTATCAAGGCATTTTAGACGTAATTGAAGCAAATAACTACGATGTCTTCGCCCGTCGTGCCTTCGTGCCTTTACCCAAGAAAATGCTCTATCTACCCGTGGCTTGGTTGCGATCGCAAGCCTTATAAAAATGCGACGGGTTTTGTCGCTTACCGACTCCACCCGTCGAGTCTTAACTAGGGTTGGCTGAAAAAGTCTTTCCTGGGGGCAGGGTGTGGGGTGTGGGGTGTGGGGTGTAGGGTTTTACCCATTTTCATCTGGTAAACTACCTAATTTTCAGGGAAAAAGTCCCTGAATTCTCCCCCTGATCACTACCATATCTGGTACTTTTTGACCTCCCCAAAGTCTAAAAGTCTTACCCAACAAGGTTTTTAGATTTATTCAGCCAACCCTAACTATTAACTTTTCCCAATTCAGCTGCTCAACTTGGGTTGGGTTTTTCAGCGCGATTTAGGAGTCACCAACCAGAAAGGTCCAGTTTCCGTGCAGGGAACATCTCGATCGGTTTCGTAAACCACAAGACCGTCTTGCCGATCCAAAACCAGGGCTTCTCCTAGACGGACGTAGGAGATAAACGGGCCAAGATAGCGGACAACAGGCTCATCGCTACAGGCCGGCAACACCCGATCGTTAAAATACTCCCATCCCACATCCTCGACGCTTTCATAGTAGCGGATGCTGAGATCATCGATCGCTTTCCCCGGAAAGCGGTCTTGGATAGCTGACCGGAGAAATTCTGGCAGCGGTCGATCGGGCGATAATAATGTTCCAGATTTCATGGCTTTTCCCCCTAAAACTAAAGGAAGCGGGAAACTCTGACAAATGCCGTCCCGATCGGAACTATTGGCTTCCGCTCCCCACCTCGGCAATTTTTTACTAGGGATGGGATCTGGCGCAGGGAGTCCCTTTGTATTCATTGTAACAAATTTCCCCAGAAGGGTTCGGGGCGATACGGTGAGAACAGTTTTTCTTGATTTTTCGTTACAAAGATTGACAAATTTATCCTTTTATTTTGGCGATAATAATAATTACCCGGCGACAAGCCCGAAAAAATAATGGAAACAGGGAAAGACGGACGAGGCTGGGACTAACTAGGGTTTGCGGCAAAAAGTTTTTCGGTGGTGGCAGGGTGTGGGGTGTGGGGTGTGGGGTGTGGGGTTTTACCAGTTTTGAGGTGGCCAATTACCTAATTTTCAGGGAAAAAGTGCCTAAATTTCCCCCCGATCACTCCCAGATCCAGTACTTTTTGATTGACAAAAGGTCTAAAA
>NZ_JAPZQJ010000489.1:0-3640 GCF_027530405.1 Microcystis sp. LE19-41.2A
TTTGTACTGGTTTATGTACTACAAGAAGGATAATGCAAGGTTTTTGAATGTCCCAATCCTATTTTCGCAGCATGAACATCGGATTTTAACAGGTCAAAAGCCTTATTTTAAAAGGGTTTTACCATTATTCAGCAAGCCCTATTTAGGGTTGGCTGAATAAATCTAAAAACCTTGTTGGGTAAGACTTTTAGACTTTTTTTCCCTCAAAAAGTGCCAACCATTGGAGTGATCGGGGGTAAAATTCCTGGACTTTTTCCCTGAAAATTAGGTAACTGACCCCCTCAAAATCCCTAAAACCCCACACCCCACACCCCACACCCCACACCCTGTCCCCACGAAAAACTTTTTGCCGCAAACCCTAGCTAACTTAACAATACCCAGTTCACCAAAACTACCCCTGCACCACCTGTTTAAGGGTGGTAAAGGTTTCTAGGTTGATTAACCCCCGGCGCTGGCCTTTTTGGTTGGAAATGCCCAAAAACACCGATTCTCCCTGTTTGGGATTGCGATCGAATCGGGGTGAAGAATTGATATAAACTAAAGCACTATCGGACTCCATGGCGAATTGACGACTTTCTCGATAGGATTCGGTGACAATACAATCCGCGTGACCGCTACTATACTTATTAATCCAAGCGATCGCATCAGTGAGGGTATCCACTAACCTAAAGGCCACCGTTTTTTCTAAATAGGGTCTTTGCCAATCATTATCGGTAGCAATGGTTAAATGTTCGGGAAAATCCGCCGCTAATCGGTTATCTCCCCGCAATTTAAAGCCTTTTTCCTGCAAACTTTTAAACAAACGACTTAAAGTTGAAGAATTGTGATGGGGACTAATTAAAACTTTTTCGATCGCGTTAACCGGATCGGGTATGCTGCCATGACTATCGATAATTACCTGACGAGCTAACTCCAAATCGCCACTAGGAGACCAATACAAATAACAGTTTCCCATGGCCGCACGCAAAACGGGAACCGTGGCCAATTGACTCACCCGACCGATTAAACTAGGGCGACCGTAGGGAATAATCAAATTAACATAATTTTCCTGCGT
Organism: Microcystis sp. LE19-41.2A; assembly: GCF_027530405.1. NCBI lineage: Bacteria > Bacillati > Cyanobacteriota > Cyanophyceae > Chroococcales > Microcystaceae > Microcystis > Microcystis sp. LE19-41.2A. The sequence continues at coordinate 1,055 of NZ_JAPZQJ010000489.1, forward strand.
CAGCAACTCCTCTAGGGAAGGACTAGAATCGCAGGGTAAACCACTCACACAATCCACGGGTAAACCCACATCTTCCAAAGCTTCTTGGATAATTTCCGTAATCACTCCATCGGAATGACTAGAGGCATTGGAACCGCGAATAATCAAACTATTGCCACTTTTTAGGGAAAATCCCGCCGCTACCATCGCTAATTCGGGAAAACCTTCATAGACTAAGGCAATCACTCCTAAAGGCATCCTTTGGCAATAGGTTTGGGACGGATTAAGTTGATAGGCCGCGTTAATTACCTGTTGCAGCGGATCCGATGCTTCCGCTAGTTGTTGCAATACCTCCACCGTCGTCTCTAAACGTTCGGGAGTTAACCGTAACCAGCGAATCATTTGTTCTGAGACGGCCATCTCTCGACTGACTTCTAAATCGAGGGTATTGGCTTCTAAAATGCGATCAAAGCCAGTTTTAATGGCATTAGCGATCGCGATTACCCCGCGATTTCTTTCGTTGCCATTGAATTGACCTAGATACAGAAAAGCATTGTATGCTTGCTTAAAGATCGTCGGGGGGGTTTTGGGGGAACTTTCGATCATAGATTCTTGTCTAGCGTCGATAGGCTAACCAAAAGATGAATGCGGGCAAAATAACTAATAGCATAACTAGAATTGCCCCAAAAATCACGCTTACCCCCGGCGGTGATTTTAAAATTAAGGGTAGCCAAACGATCGATAATAACAGAATTATCCCCACCATCAGGGGTAATACCTCTTGTCCAAAGCGCCGATTCGTACTCACCCAACGAAATCCCGTCCAGCGCCAACTGCGTTTATAGGGATAGTGGGGGGCTAATTGTTCGATAATTTGACCGTTTTCCTGTAGCACAAATATCTGTTGACAGCGATCACAGCCAAAGGCATCGGTCAATAAAATCGGGCACAATGTCCCTTTCCGACGACAGGGACAAGGATAGTCTTGGTGTTGGTCGATTTTGGTATATTTATGCGGTCGCACAAGCTAAATTTTTGTTTATCAACGTTTGTTTTTAGTTGCTCGTGGTCAATGGCTAAGGTATTCAACGGTTGCCCAAAATCCTCAACCCTATGGCTCACGGGTAATTCCCATCTTAAGGTATATCCCTAAATTATTCATCCTGACCTTAAGGTATATTTCAAGATTTTATGAACTACTCCAATCCGCTACGCGCTCGATTGGAGTTTCTGACGATTCTTCGTCCCTAGATGCCTCATACTTCCGCACAAGGTAGCGCTAGACGACTCTGCATCTAAAGAGGCTCGTTCCAAGCCCCTAGCATAATTGAGCATAACTTGTGCAGCAGCTACATCTCGATCACAAGAATAGCCACATTTCTCACAGCGATGAACTCTTTCGGCTAAAGATTTCTTCTTTTGATGACCACAATTAGGACAAGTTTGGGAGGGTTTAATTTTTTGGGTAGGAACCTCAACATAAAAACCCCCAGCTTCCGTGACTTTTTCTTTAATCAAGGATTTTAAATTACCTATCCCTACATCAAGAATAGACCTGTTTAACCCTGATTTTTGTCTTTTTCTACTGCCCTTAGATTTTTTGGTCATCCCTTTAAGGTTTAATTTCTCCGTAGCAATGAGGCTATTACAGCGAACTATCTCTACTGCTACTTGAGGATGCCAATTTTGTCTTTGTCTAGCTACCTTGCTTTGAATTTTCCCAACTGCCCTAGCCGATTTTCTAGCTCTTCTAGATGCTTTAACTCCCTTTTTGGGGTTGCGCTTGCGTCTAGATTTTTTGGCAATCTTTTTAATCTTTTCCTGAGCAGATTTAAGAAGTCTGGGATTCTCGATTCCATGGCCATTACTATCAGCTATGGCGTGCAAAACTCCAAAGTATAAACCGATGGCTCCCCTATCGGTTTGTTGTCGAGTAGGAGTACATTCGACTGTAGATCTCTTGCATAAGTCTAGACAAAATAGGATAAAATAGTCCAAGAGTTAAGATTGAAAGATGACTTACGAACAAGTAAAAACTTTAAAGCCAACAGAGTTCAAACGCTTGTGTGGCGTGTATCCAGATACATTTAAGGATATGGTAACAGTCCTAAAGGCAGAAAAAGTTTGGCAAAAAAAGACTGGCAGACCGAGCAAATTGAGTACGGAAGACCAACTACTAATAACATTAGAATATTTGCGAGAATATCGCACCTATTTTCATCTGGGAAATAGTTGGGGTGTTAACGAATCAACGGCGTAGAGAATTGTTAGGAAAGTAGAGAATATTCTTATCAAATCAGGTCTGTTTAATCTACCGGGAAAAAAAGCCCTATTAGAAAGTAATAGTGAAATAGAAGTAATAGTGGTGGATGTGTCAGAACAGGAGATAGAAAGACCCAAAAAAAAACAGAAATCATGCTATAGTGGCAAGCAGGGATACCACACATTAAAGTCGCAAGTCGTTGCCGATCTCGCGCAGCGAGCGCGTTGCGACCAAAAAAGTGAGCAGATAATCTGCGTCCGTTGTGAGAAAGGAAGAGTCCATGATTTTCGGTTGTGGAAAGAGAGTAAAATAGGGTTAAATAAGGAAATAGAAATATTAGGGGA
>NZ_JAPZQJ010000034.1:0-4083 GCF_027530405.1 Microcystis sp. LE19-41.2A
ATAGGGTTTGCTGAAAAAGCTTTTCCTGGGGGCAGGGTGTGGGGTGTGGGGTGTGGGGTGTGGGGTTTTACCGATTTTGAGGTAGTCAATTACCTAATTTTCAGGGAAAAAGTACCTGAATTTTCCCCCCGATCCCCGCAACGGCTGGCACTTTTTGAGGAAAAAAAAGTCTAAAAGTCTTATCCAACAAGGTTTTTAGATTTATTCAGCAGACCCTAGATAGTCAACAGCTTACCTGCGGGCGAATGGAAAAGGAATTTCTGCCCATCTCCCTAACCCCCGCCAGCTGGCGATCGTTCCGCTACACTTGGCAATTTCTAGGCCGGGCGCGATTCGTCTAGGGAGAGGGTAAAGAGCGAAGGAAAACCGTGAGTATGGCGGTAATAATCGCGACGGTTACGGGGATAATCAGCGATTTCGCCCCTTTTAAATCGGATATATCCTTAACTAGCCCCGATTGTTCGTTTTCTAGCCTTTCTAACCGCTTATCCATTCCCTCGACTTTCTCGATTAATTTTGCCTGTCCTACCTCTAGTTTTGTCAGGCGATCATCGATTCGATCGATCTTTCCCTCGATCCGCGTCAGGATGGCTTCTAGGGAATAGGTGACGGTTTCTCCCGATTGACTCATAAACTAAATTCCTTGTTGCGGGGGATACTTCGCATTCTATCACTCCCGAAAGATGGCAGAATTACCAATCCAGAGGCAACGGCAACGATTATCAGCCTACAATATTACTAGGCGATCGAATAATCTCCGAAATTCAGATGAGTCAATTAAGATCTATTTCTGGGAAAAGGTTTGCCAAAATTTGAGAACCTCATTGAGAATTCAAGGTAGCCATCACATTTACTGTATTACTCGTTCAGACTGTCTATGAACCATCGTCAACAATTAATTCAAGAACTCGAACAAGCACCTGATGATCTAATAGAAACCGTGTTAGATTTTTTACATCGAGTTCAGGCAACAGGCAACAGTCATCCTCTAGCCAATTTTTCAGGCATTTTAAGCGATTCAGAGGCACAAGAACTACAACAAGCCATTAAAACAGAATGTCGTCAGGTAGATGTCAATGAGTGGTGAAATGGATTGCTGCTCAATGTATAGAAAATAATTGGGTATTGGTGACAGATAAGTAGCTGGTTATAATTAAATTAAAAATGGATTTTAGGTTTGATCCCCCCTGCCCCCCTTGATAAGGGGGGTGCCGATAGGCGGGGGGATCCCCCCTTAATCCCCCCTTGATAAGGGGGGTGTCTGACAACTTTTAACGCCTACCTACTTAACAATCCAGATTTGTTCCGCATGGCGGGCTGTAAATCGGGATACCCGATCGAGCTATCAGTATTTTACCGCAAGGAAAAAGCGCCGGGGATAAAATTGTACTTTCCCTAACCTGAAGTGATATTTTTTCATCAAAAAAAACTCGATCGCAATTAAGCGATCGAGTCAAGAAAAAACAGACTAATTATTAATAGTCGAAGTCACCACCGCCGGCGGGAGGAGCGGATTTTTCTTTTTCCGGTTTATCCACAACAATACACTCGGTAGTTAAAACCATACCGGCGATAGAAGCGGCATTTTGTAGGGCAGAACGAGTCACTTTCGCAGGGTCAACGATACCCGCCTCAAACATATCGGAGAACTCACCGGTAGCGGCATTATAACCGACATTAAAGGGCTTTTCTTTCACCCGTTCGGCAATAACTGCACCGTTTTGGCCGGCATTTTCAGCGATCCGTTTTAAGGGGGCAGCAATGGCGCGAGAAACGATTAAAGCACCGGTTAATTCTTCATGCTGGAGGGTTTCTTTAGCCCAGGTTTCCAATTGGGGAGCCAGGTGAGCTAAAGTAGTACCACCCCCGGGGACGATACCTTCTTCTACGGCTGCTTTAGTGGCGTTAATTGCGTCTTCTAGGCGCAATTTGCGGTCTTTCATTTCCGTTTCCGTAGCGGCACCGACTTTAATCACTGCCACACCCCCGGCTAATTTAGCCAGACGTTCTTGCAGTTTTTCTTTATCGTAGGAAGAATCGGTTTCCTCGATTTGACGGCGAATTTGCTCACAACGGGTTTTCACTGCCACGTCGTTGCCTTCGGCCACGATGGTGGTGGTATCTTTGTTCATGGTGATACGACGGGCCGTACCTAAGCTGTCAATTTTGGTGGTTTCCAGTTTTAAACCCGCATCTTCGCTGATTACTTGACCACCGGTTAAGACGGCGATATCTTCTAACATCGCTTTTCTGCGATCGCCAAATCCAGGAGCTTTCACCGCAGTGACGTTAAGAACACCGCGCAGACGGTTAACCACTAGGGTTGCCAAAGCTTCTTTTTCGATGTCTTCGGCGATAATTACTAGGGGTTTGCCTTGACGGGCCACTTGTTCGAGAATGGGAACCAAATCCTGTACTAAACCGATTTTTTTGTCGGTAATCAGAATAGCGGGATCCTCAAAAACGCATTCCATGCGCTCGGTGTCGGTGACAAAGTAGGGAGAGATATAACCTTTGTCAAAACGCATCCCTTCGGTGATTTCTAGTTCGGTGGTCATCGATTTCCCTTCTTCTAGGGAAATTACGCCTTCTTTACCGACTTTATCCATGGCCGAGGCGATCATTTGACCGACTTCATCATCGTTACCGGCAGAGATAGCGCCCACTTGTGCGATCGCTTTGGAATCTTCTACGGGTTTCGCGTGTTTGGCGATTTGACTGACGAGGAAATCGGCAGCTTTATCGATACCTTTTTTCAGAGAAATCGGGTTAGCACCGGCGGCGACGTTGCGTAAACCTTCTTTAACGATAGCGTGAGCGAGAACGGTGGCGGTAGTAGTACCATCACCCGCTACATCGTTGGTTTTTGAGGCGGCTTGGCGAATTAAAGCCACACCAGTGTTCTCGATATGGTCTTCCAGTTCGATTTCTTTAGCGATGGTGATGCCATCATTGACGATTTGGGGTGCGCCAAATTTCTTTTCGAGGACGACGTTACGACCTTTGGGTCCAAGGGTGACAGCTACCGCTTCGGCCAGAAGATCCATGCCTTTTTCTAAGGCGCGACGGGCATCTTCGTTGTAGATAATAGATTTAGCCATAATGTATCGTTATTCGTGCAAAATAGGGGTTTTCAAGGGTAGATGATTAGGAAACGACGGCGAGAATGTCTTTTTCGGAGAGGAGAACGTATTCTTCGCCACCAAGTTTGATATCGGTTCCGGCATATTTGGAGTAGAGAACTTTGTCACCCACACCCACTTCCACAGGGGTACGGCTGCCGTCATCGTTGCGTTTGCCAGTGCCGACGGTCACGACTTCCCCGATTTGGGGTTTTTCTTGCGCGGCGTCGGGAAGGAAAATGCCACCGGCGGTTTTTTCTTCGCTGGGGCTAACTTTAACGAAAACTCGATCGCCTAGGGGTTTAACAGTAGTTACGTTGATGCTGACTGCAGCCATGGAATATCCTCCGTTTCTCTTGTATTTTGGTAAGTGTCTTTTCCAGATTAGCACTCTTACCTTCCGAGTGCTAATTTACCGAAATACAAGGCCCCCTGACAACTGCTCGATCGGTACGGGTTTCCGAACTATGGTGTTAAGCTAGGGTTTGCTGAATAAGTTTGTTGGTGGGGTTAGGAGTCAGTATTCAGTATTCAGGAGTCAGTATTCAGGAGTCGGTCGTCAGGAGAATTAAGAATGAGCATTAATCAATTAAATGCTCTATTTAGGGTCGGCTGAAAAAGTAGGGGCGAAGCATTCGGGCAATAACCTATCGGTGAAACCGTAGATTTTCTATCCGAATGCTTCGCCCCTACAGGACGCGGGCCGATGAAGACGCTAGGTTTTGAAGCACGATTCTCTCAAAATCTTGCACCTGTTTCGCAAGAAAAGCCACAAAACCCTTACCATGCCTACATTTCACATTTATTCAGCCAGCCCTATTTAGGGTTTGCGGCAAAAAGTTTTTCCTAGGGGCAGGGTGTAGGGTGTGGGGTGTGGGGTGTGGGGTTTTACCGATTTTGAGGGGGTCAATTACCTAATTTTCAGGGAAAAAGTCCCTGAATTTCCCCCTGATCACTCCCA
>NZ_JAPZQJ010000454.1:0-1167 GCF_027530405.1 Microcystis sp. LE19-41.2A
GGTGGTCGAGGGAATCAACAATAAACTTAAACTAATAAAACGGAGAGGCTATGGCTTTAGAAACTTTCGGAATTTTTGGGTTAGAAGTATGTTATCTTGGCATCTTGTATGTTGATTTAGCATAAAGGGTAACGAAGAGCCAAAAAAACTCCCTCAAAGAGCAAAGACTACAATTTATTCGCAATCATCAACAAGCTTTCGATGTTGAGCCTGTTTATCCTCTGCGGCTATTTGAAGATTTCGTGATGGAAGTTGAAGGCGATTGTAGTATTGAAGCCTCTTGTAAGATAGAATTGGATAAACTGATTGCCTCAAGGTTTATGCTCTTGTTTAAAGATAAAGCTCAAGAGTGGCAAAAATATCTAACTCAATCTCCAGCTTGTTTTCAGCAAGTGGAGAACCGTGTGGGTGTTCAATTAGATTATTCTCTATTACAGCGATTTTTAGGAGACAACTTTGACTTCTAGCTTGCTAGAAGTCCTAAGTGCTGGTATTGACTTAAGAACAGACCTTGCCGATTCTAGTGTAAAAATGCACATCAGAATTGGGGATTATCCCGAAAAACTAGCAACCGCTTTTATTTTAAGTGACGGTGCTGCTGATAGTAATTATCTCAGTGGGTTTGTTAACCTAATTGGTTTTGATTTTTATTTCAATGGTAAGAGTGAAATCGAAATTTATGTCGAAGTTAGAGAAGATGATTTTTTCAAACCAGAAACCATCAATCAGGTGTGGCAACATTTTCCTAAATCAGCCTTAAAACCTCTCCAAGCATCAAGTCTATTTTTTACAGGTTTATCAAAAGCCAATCATAACCCAGTGCTTTACTACAATCTCAAAAATCCTCAGGATCTAATAAATTGTTTTAAACTTAATTATACTGCCCAAAAAGTTCACAGCTTTTATCAACATCAAGATATTTTACCTAATATGTGGGTAGGTACAGCCCAACAAGAATTAGAAAAAACGAGAATAGAAAATATTCGGCTTTACTATTACAAATCATTCACAATGGAGTGAACTCTAATGTTAACCACAAAACCCCGCTTTCAAACCTTCGCTGAATATCTACAGTATGAGGATAATTCAGAGGAAAACTATGAATTATTTAACGGGGAATTGATAGAAATGCCACCAGAATCAGGACTTAACTTTCAAATTGCCAAT
>NZ_JAPZQJ010000006.1:0-15254 GCF_027530405.1 Microcystis sp. LE19-41.2A
AGGGTGGGGATCATGATGACACCGAACCAGCCGACATAAAGACGGTTGTTGGTGCTGGTGATCCACTGGCAGAACTGCTCCCACAGGGAAGCGCTTTCGCGCTGTTGTAGAGTGGTGGTCATTGGTTTATGATTCCTATTAAGTTATCGAGGTACGATTGATTGATGATGTCTCTATCTTAAAGAGTTTGTAACGGTTTGTAAAGGGGTTTGAAACTATTGTTACTTATACCATTGATAAGCTGAGATTATGCTAAGTCTATAGGGTTTCCTGACCAAGTTTTCCTTTTGGGGAGTACGTCGTCAGAAGCTGATGCTAAATCAGGTCATACTTCATGTTTATGAAAAAAGCCTAGATCTCGAACTCAGGTTAGACTAAAAAGGGAAGTTTAATCATAATGGCGGTTGTCCTGACTATGGTAGAAAAAGTTCGTAAAACCGAGGCGGAATGGCAGGCCCAGCTAACTCCCGAACAGTTCCAAGTTACTCGCAAAAAGGGAACAGAACGGGCGTTTACGGGTAAATATCACGATAATAAGGAAAAAGGTATTTACAAATGTGTCTGCTGTGGTACGGAGTTATTTACTTCTGACAGCAAGTATGATTCGGGTACTGGTTGGCCGAGTTTCTGGACTGCTGCTAACGAGACTAATATTAAGTACGAACGAGATATTAGCTTTTTCATGGTGCGGACAGAGATTGTTTGTGCCGCCTGTGATGCACATCTCGGTCACGTTTTTAACGATGGTCCACCTCCAACGGGAAAACGCTATTGTCTCAACTCTGCCGCTTTGCAGTTTGAAAAAAATCCCTAAAGCAAAAAGAGGTCTTTCCAGACCTCTTTTTTTTAAGTTCTAGTGGCAGCCAATTACAGTAAACCTGTATTAGTTCCTGGTTTGCCGGTCGCTAACTGCACTTTGACAATTTTGCCGCCCATTTTCATGATGCGTTGTTGCTCACGAAACCAATTATCGTAGGGAACGAGTTTGGTGAAATAGGTATTTTGTAATTCCCGTTGTGTCCGAATGCGGCTTTGGCTAGGAACACAAGCGGTGATTTTGAACATCCGCATGGATTGATTTCTCCTAATCGCTGAAAAACTTGTCGCTCAAACTAACGAAGGCCTTTTTCTAAAATAACAAAGGTCGGGAGTCAAGGATCAATACTAGCTCGTCAAAACCTATCTTGGACAGATTCAGCCTTTAAAGACCTAGCACTCATCCTCGGCTTCCCGAACCTATTTTGTCCGAGTTCGTTATTTCTAGCTTAAGCCAGAGCTAATGTAGTCGAAGTAAATCCCCATTTCTTTACCCGCATCAGCACCAACTAAACTAGCGGTGACTTCTTTCATCGCTTGGATAGCTTGAACGGTGGAGGAGATGGGTACACCTAAAGAGTTGTAGGTTTCTTTCAGGCCGTTGAGAACGCGCTCGTCGAGGATAGAAGGATCTCCAGCTAACATAGCGTAGGTAGCATAACGGAGATAGTAGTCGAGGTCACGGATACAAGCGGCGTAACGACGGGTGGTGTACATATTGCCACCGGGACGGGTTACGTCAGAGTATAACAGGGACTTAGCCACAGCTTCTTTAACGATACCGGCAGCGTTAGCACTAATGACACTAGCGGCACGCACGCGCAGTTCACCGGTGGCGAAATAGCTTTTCAGTTTGCCGAGAGCATTAGAGTCAAGGTATTTGCCTTGAACGTCAGAAGAGTTGATAACAGAAGTAATTGCGTCTTGCATGGTGGTTCTTCCTTGGGTTTTGCTTAATCTTAAGAGGTTTACGGGGGGTGTGTCTAGAACAATTCACAAAGGAGTTATTCTACGACATAGAGCCGATCACGTAATCGAAGTAGGAAGAAGCTTCAGAAGCATCGTCAGAAGACATAAGACCAGTAGCAACTTCTTTCATTTCGCGAACGCTTTGAGCTACGGCACCGATGTCGGTTCCTAAAGATTTGTACATTTCACGCACACCGACTAAACCGATTTCTTCAATCGGGGTGACATCACCAGCAACTACTCCGTAGGTGATTAAACGTAGGTAGTAGTCCATGTCACGCAGACAGGTGGCGGTCATTTCTTCGCCGTAAGCGTTGCCACCGGGGGAAACGATGTCAGGACGTTTTTGGAATAAGCGATCGCCAGCTTGTTTGACGATGGTTTCGCGAGCGCCGGTCAGGGTTTCGGCGATGCGTAAACGAGCGGCACCACTGCCAACGAAGGCTTTAATTCTGTCTAGTTCGCCGGGGCTGAGGTAACGAGCTTCAGCATCAGCATTCACGATCGATTTCGTGACGATACTCATTGATGGATTCCTCCCAACTAAGTGAGATTAATAAACTTAATCTGACATTTTATAGCAGTTGTGGTCACTACGCTCAAGTTATCTCGTTTCCGCCTCAGCGTCTCAAGACTTCCCTAGCTAGAGCGACCTAACGCAACTATTTTGCGGCATCTGGTTCACCTTCTCACTATTTTCGTAATACTTTTTAACATTTGCCCTCACAAGGGAGTGGGGAAGTGGGGAAGTGGGGAGCGGGGTGTAGGGTGTAGGGTGTAGGGTGTGGGGTGTGGGGAGAATCAATAAAACTAATCTTCTGACGACCGACGACCGACGACTGATTTACCCTAGCCAATTAATGGCTCCTTTAATCCAGTCTTCTGGCTGAGTATTTTTACTAAATAAAGCATCTTGACTGAGGACTGCCATAGCTCGATCGATCTCCTCTTGGCTGTATCCTAAAGCTAAAAGGGTCATCTGCACATCTTCAAGGATTGCCGCTGCCGGTAGTATTGCCGTGGTTGTCGTCGTCGCTTCTCTTAGTTGTCGCCATGCTGCCAATTTAGTTTTTAACTCTAAAGCGATTCTTTCTGCTGTTTTTAAGCCAACTCCGGGGGTTTTGCTCAAAATTTTGGTATTTCCTGTCACTATCGCCACCACAAGTTCCTCAATCCCCAAGGTATCGATTAAAGCTAGGGCTAATTGCGCCCCAACCCCATTGACGGAAAGCAGTTGACGAAACAGATCTCGCTCTGGAGCGGTGCCGAAACCGTACAATAAAGGCTGCTCCTCGCGAAGGAGTAGGTGAGTAAAAATCTGACGACTATCATTGTTATCTTTGCCGATGTCTAGGGCTAATCGCGAGGGAATTTGGATTTCGTAACCGATCTGGTTTACGTCTAAAATCAAGATCAGTCGGTTATTAGGGGTTTTGAGCACCTCGATCGCTTGTCCCCGTAAATAATTAATCATTGATTTAATTCTCCTACGAAAATAACCGAACCACAGGGATGACGGTTTTTACTCCCTGAAGGAATGCCGGGGAGATTTTCATTTTTGTTACAATTGTTAACAGAAGTGAATGGCGTAATTGATAACCTAATCTTCTTGGCGTTAGTCCCCAATAATTGGAGAAGATACAAAATGAATGGCAACATTAGAGTCGGGAATCTCTTTGGAATTCCCTTTTATATTAATCCTTCTTGGTTCTTCGTTCTGGGGTTAATTACCTTAACCTATGGGGGAGATTTAAGTCAGTTTCCCCAGTTAACGGGAATCATGCCCTGGCTCTTAGGATTTTTTGCCGCTATTCTCCTATTTGCCTCCGTGGTTGCCCACGAATTAGGTCATAGTTTTGTTGCCATCGCCCAAGGGATTGAAGTCAAATCAATTACCCTCTTTTTATTCGGTGGGTTGGCAACTCTCGGCAGAGAATCGAAAACTCCTCTAGAAGCTTTTCTAGTAGCAATTGCTGGCCCTTTAGTTAGTTTACTGCTCTTCGGTATCTTCCTAATTATTGGTTCCAATATTAGCTTAAATGCGCCCCTGGCGGCGATTCTTTCTCTCCTGGTCTATATCAACCTCGCCCTAGGGTTATTTAACCTGATCCCCGGTTTACCTCTAGATGGTGGTAATATCCTTAAAGCCATCGTCTGGCAAGTAACGGGCAATCCCAATAAAGGGGTTTTATTCGCTAGTCGTTTCGGTCAATTTTTTGGTTGGTTAGCGATTGTCATCGGTGCGCTATCAATTCTCGGAATCAGTCAATTTGGCAGTGCTTGGACGCTATTAATTGGCTTTTTCCTTCTACAAAATGCTGGCTTTTCCGCTCAATCAGCTAAGGTTCAAGATTTCCTAAGTCGCTACAGTGCTAAAGATGTTATCTCTCCTAATAGTCCTGTAGTGCCGATTAATTTAACCCTGCGCGAGTTTGCTAATAATTATGTTATCGGTAAACAACAATGGTCTAGATTCCTAGTTACCGATAGCGAAGGTAAACTATTAGGAGTGATTAATGTAGAGGATATGAAAACGATTCCCACTTCCCAATGGACAGAGGTAAATATCGGCCAGTTATTACAAACTAGCGAAAGTCTCAAACTGGTTTTGTCTAATACTTCCCTCCTAGATGTGGTAAAAATTTTGGAAGGAGAAAATTTATCTCAAGTGACAGTGGTAGAAGAAAACGGCAGGGTTTTGGGGTTAATTGAGAAAGCTTCTATCCTTACTTTTCTCGCCCAAGAAACCCAAAGTCAAGCCGCTTAATCAGTTATCAGTTATCAGTTATCAGTTAGGTAAATGTAATTTTCACCTCAATATTCTCGCAGAATTTTGTCTAGTATCTCCTGACTATACTAACTGTCGCATTGCTTGCCACAATTGCTCGTATTCTTGCTCGGTTGCTGGGGATAAAGGGTTTAAAAAATCGCTTTTTTTGATCGCTTCTGGATTAACAAGTAAAGGATTATTTCTAATATCTGGGGAAATTTGGTCGGGATTTTGAGTGAGAATTAGGGGTGATAATCCGGAGGTAAATAAAGAAATTTTAGTGGCGGATTCTGGTTGCCAACAAAAATCAATCCATTGCTCGACAAGAGAATTAGGAGTAGTTAAAACCGGTTTTACCCACACATCTGACCAGAGAGAAGTCCCAGATTTGGGGACAACAACTTTAATTTTATTATAGCGATCGCTCACGGGTAAAATATCATTAGACCAACCCACAGATAGCCAGACATCACCGAGTATCAGGGGTTGTAAATAATATTGAGAACTATAAAATTTTACCTGTTTTTGTAAAGCGAATAGCTGGTCTTTTAGTGCCGTAACTTGCTTTAAATCACTGGAATTATAAGAATAACCCAATTTTTTTAGGGTTAAACCGATGACTTCGCGACGATTATCAATTAGGGCAATTTTACCGGTTAATTCCGGTCGCCATAGATCGGACCAATCCTGTGGTCGCCAGTCAAATTGAGCGAATTTTTCCTCATTATAGGCAATTACTGTCATTCCCCAACGATAGGGCGCACCCCAGACTTTACCCTCTGTTTGCGGTTGTCCTTGGGCATTGCGAGTCATGTTTTCTTGCCAACGGGGGGGCAGTTTTGACCAATTAGAGAGTTGAGAAGTATCTAGGGGTTGAATTAAGCCGTTGGTAATCGCTTTTCCTAGCCAAGCATCCCCTAGGGTGACTAAATTACCGATCGCTGGTTTTTGTTCCCTAAAAGGAATAGAAATCGAAAATTGTGAGGCTGGTTGCCCCTGATTTTTTAACCATTTTTCCAACAATTTTAATAGCTCTTTCAGCTGCCTTTCCGACTGAAAATTGACTTTTTTTTCGGCAATAGTTTTCCGAAAATCTGTTAGTAATCGCGGCGGAATCGAACCAGATAGGAGAAAAATGCTCAGATTGCCGCTTCCAGAAGCGCAGCCACTTAAACCTCCCGCTAAGGCGATTGTACCTAATCCTTGCAAAAAAGAACGTCTGTTTAACATATCGCCCGCCGATTTTCAACTTCAACAGTAATAATTGCCAGTTTCTAGCCTTGGATTATTATAGGACGATTTTTAACAGAATGTAAACTAGGGAGTTTTGCCGCTACCGATTTCAGCTATAGATCGGCTTTGTTGTTAACTTTTATGGTAGAAAACTCTGATTTTGTCCTAGTTAAAGCTAGGATAGAAGCAGTAAGCTAAGAGGCGAGGGTATAAGACTATGTTCGACAATCATAATCGAGATTTTCGTTATTCTTGTCGTTGTGGACAAGCCAATTTTCAGTCGGTAAAACATCGATCGGGTATTTTATTAATCGGGGGAGCGGAAGGAGGTAAATTAGGAGAAGATCAAGCGACCACATGGTTATTGAATCGAGCTAAAGGCGGTAATTACTTAGTGTTGCGCTTTGGCAATCTTGGCGGTCAAGCTGATTGGATTTGCGACAATTACCGCTCCCTGATCGGCTCGGCGGCGGAACTATCGATTGATAGTCGTGAAGCGGCGAATCATCCTGATGTTATCGAATATATTCGTAATGCCGATATTCTTTTTTTTGCCGGTGGTGATCAAAATCAGTACGAGGATTTGTGGGAAAGCACAAAGGTGGAAACAGCGATCAATTATCTGATCAATGAGAAAAAAGTTCCCGTGGCGGGAACCAGCGCAGGAATGGCTATTCTGGGTGATTTTTACTATGCGCCTACTCACGAAGGAGTACTGAGTTCGGAAATATTAAATAATCCCTTTCACTTCAACACCAAAGACTTCTATCGGAGTGATTTTATTCGGGTTCCTTTTCTCAAAAAAGTGGTGACAGATACCCATTTGGATCGAGTCAATCAAGATCATCCCGAAACAAGATATGGTCGCCTTTTTGGTTTTTTAGCCCGCAATGTACACGATAATCACAATCAACTGCCCGCCTACGCTATCGGTTTAGAAGAAGGTGCTTTTCTGGCGATCGATGAGCATGGTATCGCCAAAGTCTACGGCAACGGCACCGATAAGGGACAAGATGCCTATTTTCTGCAAACTAACGGGACTCTACCCGAACAGATGGAGCCGGATCGGCCTTTAATCTGGAATAATAACGGTCAAGCGGTGAAAGTCTATCGCATCGCGGGAACTCCCTCCGGCAGCGGTAAATTTGACCTCAAGGATTGGTCTAGTGCTGCTGGCGGTCGCTGGGAATATTGGTACACTAAAGGGGGAATAGCTGGGTTTAAGCGGGTTCCATTAGCCTGAAGGTCATTTTTGTCAAAAAAGTGATTTCTATGGGTGTTATGATTAATTTTGAGGCAATAAGGAGAGTTTTTTGAGCTATGACCCCTGAATTAATCACTTTTGGTCGGTATCTCGCAGGTGAATTTGAAAATCAACGGCAAGCGCAAGCGGAACCGGTGTGGTACGTTCACCTGCGTTTATGGTTGCGTCCGTTGCCTTTATTTCGGGAAGACAGCATCGCGCTTTTTGCCGAACAGGCCAGTATCATCAATTTAGACCAACCCTACCGACCGCGACTGTGGCGATTAACGCACTCGGAATCGGGAGGGTTAGAGGTTAGGCATTATATGTTTAATGACCTGAAATCCGTGCAAGGTGCGGGCAAAAATCCCGATATTTTGCGAAAAATTAGCTTAGAAGACCTAACTTTCCTGCCTACCTGCACTTTAGCGGTCAAAGTCAATACTCTCGCTGATAATCAATACCAGTTTATCGCCCAACCGCAACCGGAACAGCGCTGTCAATTCACCTATGAGGGGACAACCTATCAGGTGGCTTTAGGTTTCGAGGTGACGAGTCATAGCCTAAAAACCTACGATAAAGGCCTAGATCCCGGCACTGGTAAGGGAATTTGGGGTGCTCTGCTCGGTCCCTATCAATACGAGAAAAAACAGGATTTTTCGGCAGAATTGGAGGTGTGAGGAAGATTGCATCACATTAGGTCAAAATGACGGCAGATAACACCGCAAACAGCCGCTAAAGCGGTAATTCCTAAAGCTGTACCGATGTCTTGTCCTTGATTGACAGCAAAGGAAGTGACGATTCCCGCACCTAAACCGGCTGTGATTGCCGCTCCGAGAAAATCTTTATCTGAGTTTTTATACATAGAGATAAGGCCAAATTTCGACAAAATCGTGTTTTTTACCTTATCATCCTCTTTTGAGCAACTAATCACCCGGGGGCGGAATTGCAATCAAGCTTTAGATTTAGCCACGTTTCTTAACATTAAGCCGGGTAAGATAGATAGGGGGTAAAATCGATGAAATTAGCTAAAATCTCTTTTTATGGCTTTTTAACGCTGATTATCTCCCTTTTGCTAATACTGAGTTTTGTTAATGCCAGCAAGGCACAATCGGATGCGGCGGTAAGATCGGAGTTAATTAGTCTCCGCAATCGAGTCGAGCGCCTTGAAAGTCAGGTCCGAGGAATAACCATCCGCGGGGAAAATGCCGCTCCCATTCCCCAACGGCGATCGGGAACAGGTATAGTAAATGGGGAAGTAGTCGGGGAAAGTGACCCACTGTTCCAGCGTTTAGCTACTTTAGTAATTGAAATAAAGGAAGATTTAAAAAAGCTAGAGCAACGGGTGCAAATCTTAGAAAAAGAAACCGTTAGCCAGAAATCGTAGTCAATTGATGCTATAACGATCGAAAGTTAAATTGATCTCAACTATGCAGTTAATTGATTATGTAATTATCCTGCTTTATCTGGCAGCAACCCTAATAATCGGGATTATAGCCGAGAAAAAAGCTTCTCAAGGTCTAGAATCCTACTTTTTAGGTAATCGCAATTTGCCCTGGTGGATGTTAGGGGTGTCGGGAATGGCGGCTAACACCGATTTAGCGGG
This sequence comes from Microcystis sp. LE19-41.2A, assembly GCF_027530405.1. Taxonomy (NCBI): domain Bacteria; kingdom Bacillati; phylum Cyanobacteriota; class Cyanophyceae; order Chroococcales; family Microcystaceae; genus Microcystis; species Microcystis sp. LE19-41.2A. The sequence continues at coordinate 8,638 of NZ_JAPZQJ010000006.1, forward strand.
AACTATGGTCATTTCTGCCCTAATTTACGCCGTCGGACCCAAAGGACTATTTATCGAAATCCGCGGCGGTGTCGTCCTAATTATGGCCTTTCTCATGGCTTTTATGGGCAAATGGAATCGCCGCGCCCAAGTTATGACCATGGCGGAATGGATGCAATTTCGCTTTGGAACTGGAAAACAGGGGAATTTTGCCCGAATTATTAGCGCCGTCGCCACTCTCTTATTCTCTATCGGTGCGATGAGTTATTTCTCCGTTGCGGGGGGGAAATTTTTAGGGCAGTTTTTGGGCATGGATGATCGTCTTGCTTCGGTGATATTAATTCTTCTAACCTTAATTTATACGGTGGCCAGTGGTTTTTATGGTGGGGTAATTACCGATTTATTTCAAGGGTTTCTGATTTTTGTGGCGGTAATTTATGTATCGGCAGTTGCTTTTTTTACTGTCAATCTTCCTGATAGTTTCACGGTAGCAATTCCGGGGGCAGCGGAGCCAAAAACTTGGAATTTAAGCGACTGGGCTAGTATTTTTCCTTCGATGACTTTGGATTTACCCGGAGATTATGCCATCTTTAATTTGTTTGGTGGGGTGATTTTCTTTTATTTAGTTAAAACCATCATCGAAGGTTGCAGCGGCAGCGGTGGTTATATGTTACAACGATACCTAGCCGCCAAAAGCGATCGAGATGCCGGTTTATTATCTTTATTCTGGATTGTTCTGCTTTCTTTCCGTTGGCCCCTAGTCACAGCTTTTGCGGTTTTAGGTATTCACTACGGTTTAACTAAAGGCACGATTACAGATCCGGAAAGAATTCTGGCCACGGTGATTACTCAATACGTTCCCGTGGGGATGAAAGGGTTATTAATTGCTGCTTTTTTAGCGGCAGCTATGTCCACTTTTAACGCAGTTATTAACGCTAGTGCTGCCTATTGGGTCAAAGATATCTATCAAGCTTTTTTGAAACCAAATGCGGGAGAACAGGAGTTAGTTTTTCAAGGTCGTCTGGCCTCGGTTTTTGTGGTCGTAATTGGCTTAGTTTTGAGTTTTAATATCCAAAATGTCAATGATATTTGGGGTTGGTTAACCACGGGATTAGGGGTAGGATTAGCAGTTCCTCTCCTATTACGTTGGTATTGGTGGCGCTTTAATGGTTATGGTTTTGCCGTGGGAACTTTAGCGGGAATGATTGCGGCTATTGCCTCACAAGTGATAATTTTACCTTTCTTTCGTCACAGTCAATATCAGGAACTTATTCTCTTTCTTGTGCCGAGTTTGTTCGCTTTAGCTGGCTGTATTATCGCTACTTTGTTAACTCCTCCCACCGATAGTTTAGTTATGGAAAATTTCTATAATGTTACCCGACCTTTTGGCTTTTGGGGAGAAGTTCGTCACAGTGTTAAACCTAACCTACAGGCAAAAATTAAAGCGGAAAATCAACGGGATATCATCGCCGCTTTTCTTACCGTTCCTTGGCAATTAGTCCTGTTTATGATGGGGATTGTTTTAATCATCAAGCAGTGGCAAAGTTTGAAGATTTTGGCTTTGGTTTTTCTTTTACTTTCCATCGGTCTCTATTTTACTTGGTATCGACATTTATCTAAGGAAATTACCGTCACTAAAGACCGAGATTTAGGTTAGGCAGTTATCAGTTATCAGTTATCAGTTATCAGATTTGAGTTTTAAGTGTGCAGTAGGGATATACTGAGGAAGAGGCATTAACTAATATACAAGATGCAATGAGTATCTTGCAGCCTTGGAAAAACGCTGGCAAGATGGGGAAATTCCTGAAATTAAAATGCAGGTGTAACTATTTGACAGTCGTAGAATTTCGTAAACTATTATGATTGCGATAAAATTAGCTAAAATTTCTCTTTCTTTCGACTCAGCCCTAGATTTGATGATTAATTACATAAGCTTTAAAAACAGGATTCAAACATAATAGAGCGTTTTCATCTTTTGCCACTATTATTCGTCTGATTAGAGATTGAATTACTTTCAAAGAATCTGTATAAGCTAGAGAAGTTTGGTCGATCATTTCTTTAATAGAAATAGGTTGATTAAAATTTGCTAATTCTGTTAGCATTAGTTTCTCTGATTCTGTTAAACTTTGCAAAATACTTAATAAAGTCTGCTCTAAAGTTTCTTCGGCAATCGGGTATTTAATCTCCAAAAAGTCAGCAACCTTACCTAAAAATGTCTCTTGAATAAAACTAGCAACTAATTCTAACCAAAGAGGATGACCTTGATAACATTTAATTAAGGCTTCCCAACTGTCTTCATTTAATAGATTATGATGGCGCAAAATTTCTATGGCATCTTCTCCTAAACCTTCTATGATTAATGTTTTAATGAATTTATTTTTCTGCACCAAAAAAGTCGTATCAATAGGTTTTTCTTGACTCAACAACAGTAAACAGCTTTGATGATTGACTTCAGCAATGCTTTTAAACAATAGTTGATAATCTTGGTACTCTTTTTGATAATTACCTGCTAGTTTTTTAGAATCAAATAGACTTTGTAAATCATCAAGAATAATCAAACAGCGATGGCTTTTTATTAACTCTAAGAATAAATTTAATTTCTTGTCAAGACTTTGAGAGAGCTTCAATTGAGGATTGATAGAGGGTAAAATTTCACTTAAAAGTTCATCTAATTTTGGACAAAAATACAAACTTCTGCGAATAACATAATTAAAACTATTTTTGATTTTATCAACCAGTTTCAAAGAAAGGGTGGTTTTACCAATTCCTTTTAAACCTAACACAGTAACCAAACGGTATTTCTCCGCAACTATCCAAGTTTCTAGATTATTTAATTCGGCAACTCTCCCATAAAATTGAGTTATTTCAGGAATATGACCTAAATCTAAATAAGGTTGATCGCGCTGGATTTCAGAGTGATAATTATTATTATTGAGGGAAAATGGATTATGATCACAAATATGAACATTATTAAAAGAGACTAAATCTCGTCCCATATTATTATTTATAAAGCTATGTTTCTTTAAAACTGCTCTAATATTTGATTTAGTAATATCTTCCCCTAAAACTTCTGACAAAATTTTCCATAATTCTGAAGCACTATCTCGAATATGACCTTCACTAAGATGAGATTCTTTGGCAACTTCTGAGTATTTGTAACCTTCTAAGGTCCCTTGCAAGATAGTTTTTTGAAGATAGTCTAGATGTTGATCTGTTTTGGCAAAAACCAACTCATCTAAGAGATTTAACACCGTAGGTTCTTCGTTACTTGGTATGGTTCGATAGGGGGGCATAAATCGACTAAATCCTTATCTGGCAAGAGACTTAATTGATTAGTTCGCTCTAGAGCAAAAACAATTGACAAAAATCGCCAAATGCCTTTCTATATAAGGGTTCCATCCCTTATAACCCCCGTCCATTGCATAACAAAAACCGAAGAACCACACCGTATTAGATAGATTAGCTTGAAACATGGACTATAGATTAGGTAAGTTTTTTACTTATTTTAGCTGATATTTCCGATATTTCAGATCAATTGTTTGGCTGTAAGTTCCGACTTTTCCGACTGACTAAACTCAAGACTACGATGTATCCTAAGTAATTAAGCAGTTTCAAGGCTTTATTTAGCCAATCTAAAGAAAATGTGTGATAGTACAGATTCTAGTATATCAGCAATAACATTTTTGTACTACTGTTGGCTGATTATTTAAGTTATAGCGGTTCTCGCATCTGCGAGGCACACTTTAACCTTTGTTGATTAAGCTTTTCAGGATTGAGAATGTACCTCTTGTGAACAGGAAACGCTATAGATGTACATTAAATCTATAGAGGAGTAGATTTTGCTGATTTTTCGACCTTATAAAATTTACTAAATAGAGGACAATGAAATGATAAAAATTGCCAAGTTGTCAATTATCCTAAGTCTAATGTTATCTTTAACGTCCTGTGATCAAGCTTTTTACGATAAGCAACAGCAGGAATCAAAAATTGCTCAAATGCGTGATGCGTTAGAGGTTGCTTTAGAGGCTAATTTAAAATATAGAGAAGCCGATGTCAATTGCGGATGGTTCAATAGCAATTTAACATCTAAAATTATTATGATCCCTTTAAACAAAGATGTTATTGATGCTACTGTAGCCTATAAAGTAGCCTTAGAAAATCTTGCGGAGGATGAAAAAAATAAACTTTTGCAAAAGAGTTATCAGCATTTTCTCAGAGGAAATACTGCTACTTTTGTCATAATGATTATTAATAATGATACACTCGAACATGGAAAAAATTTAATTTACTTTAATGATTTTAGAGAAGATGTCATTTTACTTAGTGAAAGTCAAAGAGTTCATAAGCTGAAGAATTATGACACTAATTTATCAACTTTTTTGAGTCCAGGTTTAAACATGGGATATGTTTCTTTTGAAAACTTTAGAAATGATCAAGATAAAGATGGTTTTATGGATACTTACACAATTCGTCTTGATCGTCTTATTTTAACCTGTAGTAACCAACAAAAAAATTACCAAACAATAGCCCTCCGTTTTGATGAATCAGAAGTTCATTTTGTCGATTTAATTGCTCAAGGTATGAGCAAAGAAGATATTAGAAATAAATGGGTTGCTGAACCTTATCAAGATGTTGGCTTAAAAGCTAATGACGTAGCAAATTTATTAGTTTTTGTGATTAAAATCTTATAGATTTTAACTATTGTCGAAGATTACATTATTATAAATATCTGCTATCTCTACCTCAACCCGCAAATATTTTAAAGTTATTATAGGAAGATTTTTATAAGCTTTTAAAAACCCGCAATCGCCTTCTTTTTGAAACTGTTCAATATAACATTTTTCCTGAGAAATTAATAAATATTCCTGAAAAGTTGGAATGGTTCGATAAGCAGTAAATTTATCTTCTTGATCATAATTAAAAGTATCTGTGCGTCTTTCTTGATAAGTCAGAGGTTCAGACATTACCATAATATCAGGATAAGTGGCCATTCGCCGCTCAGGTATCCATAAACGCTGAACAGTGACAAAAACGGCATAACATTGATTTGTGAGCGCGGTATATAAAGCCACTAATAAATTAGCAATAATGCGATTATTAGTCGGTGTTCCTACTATCATAGCAATAATTTTTCCATCAACCTATTCATGAGGAGTTTGTGATTGTATTTCTGGCTCAAAATATACTGTTTACTGTTTACTCGACCGAATCTAAAACCTAATTGGTTAAGCTAAAAGCTTTGATGTGCTTAGTTTCTAACCTTCTTTTTAGGCAGGAGAATTGTCAGACTCTTTCTTTTGCCTGTTGTCTGTTGCCTTTTGCCTTCAGAAGCTGATCACTGAAAAGTCTCCCCAAACCCTCACCGCTCAAGGAATTAGAAGTTTCACAGCATAATTAGGAGAGATCCCTTGACTTTTGCGGCGGCTTGGGTTATTATTTTCTTATAATGGGACTGTTGCGTTTATTATTAAGTGGTTATATTTCCATTATCAGTAAACTCTTTTAAAAATATTGTCCCAAAATCTGCCAAAAAAAGCAAGCAAAATTTTGCCGTCAATTGTTAAGTTTTGTTAAGAAAAATACCAGGAGCGGCAAGGAATAGAAATTCCTTACCGTTGACTTTGGCCGGACTCACCACTTCTTATAGGGTAAAAACTTACCCGACATGGTAATTTTAACGCGATCGCCTTTAGGGTCTTCCTCCTTATCCACGTCGAGGGTAAAATCGATCGCACTCATAATGCCATCGCCGAATTTTTCATGAATCACCGATTTTAGTGGCATTCCATACACCTGCATGATCTCGTAGAAACGATAAATCAGGGGGTCGGTGGGGACAACAGGACCCAATCCCTTGACAGGATACTCGGTTAAGGATGCGACGATTTCGGTTCCCAGTCCCAAAGCTGCCACAATTTTCGTTGCTTCTTCTAGGGAGGCGCTCGCTTGCCGGTAAAAAACAGCGGCAATCCACACCTCATCTCGTCCTAGAATCGCTTCTAGGTCAGCGAAACTCAGGCCTTTTTCCTTCTTCGCTTCCAATAGTTTTGCAGTAATTTCGGGTATCATCGCTTATTTTTGCAGAATTTGTCTGCTTCTAGTTTACCTGAACATCAGTTATATAAGTAAAAGTTATGACATTGATAAAAAAACATTTCTTAAAACCCCTTTACATAACTATAAAAAGCCGATAGTATTAACTCATGTCAAACAACGAACCTTGACAACCTAATACATACAGAAATTATCCAACCATGACTACAACTCTACAACAGCGCGAGAGCGCTTCCCTGTGGGAGCAGTTCTGTCAGTGGATCACCAGCACCAACAACCGTCTTTATGTCGGTTGGTTCGGTGTCATCATGATCCCCACCCTGCTCACCGCCACCACCTGCTTCATCATCGCCTTTATCGCCGCTCCTCCTGTAGATATCGACGGTATCCGCGAGCCTGTAGCTGGTTCTCTACTCTACGGAAACAACATCATCTCCGGTGCGGTTGTTCCCTCTTCCAACGCGATTGGACTCCACTTCTACCCCATCTGGGAAGCTGCTTCCTTAGATGAGTGGTTATACAACGGTGGTCCCTACCAGTTAGTCATTTTCCACTTCTTACTAGGTGTCTTCTGCTACCTCGGT
>NZ_JAPZQJ010000317.1:0-9179 GCF_027530405.1 Microcystis sp. LE19-41.2A
AACCCTTATAGAGAAAGGCATTTAGCGATTTTTGTCAATTGTTTTTTATCTAGAGCGAACTAATCAATTAAGTCTCTTGCCAGATAAGGATTTAGTCGATTTATGCCCCCCTATCGAACCATAACAAGTAACGAAGAGCCATCTTTGATAAGATTAACGTATAACCTTTAATTCTAGTTTGCTTGAGTTTGTCGTTCATGGCTTAGGGAAAATAACGGTACATTTCTTTACGGTGCAAAACTCGTACAAAGGCAATGATATTATCCTCAATATAAATACCTACGCGGTAATCTCCTATTCTTAGCCGATAGTAACTCGGTTTGCTTTCAATAGCTTTGATATTTCTTAATTCAGCTAGACTATTGGCTGCTTCTACCTCCGCAATGACAGATTCAATTCGTTGTCGTAGCTTACGATCGTTGATAGCGCCTAAATCTCGAAAAAAAAGGCGACGAAATTCAACTTGCATGATTTACTCTGCTAATAACGAAAAAATTTCTTCTCGACTGACATTTTCATCGTCAAGACCTTCCTCTATTGCCTTGGCTAGAGCAATATCCTCTATTACTTCATAAATTACATCTGTTAAAGTTTCCCGTTCTTGCAATAATAATTCATGCAAAATCTCTTTAACAATAGGCTTGAGTGCTTGAGCTTGATTTTCTAACATTTTTGTCTCCTAATCAATGTTTTGCTTAATTTTAATAGTCGCTTTTCCTGTAACCCTTACCCCTTTTGTGCCAATTTGTTCTGTTTTAGTCGTTGTTTTTCCTTTCACTGTTTGATCAATTTCAGCATCTAGTTCTCCCGCTTCAAAGTCATCTAAACCAACTTGGCTGATTTCCCCTGCTTGAATTTCCTGTCCTAAAATTCGTAACTCCTCAGCAAAAAGAGGATCTTCAGCCAAAATTATATCCAACTTTTTGGTAATAGTTTCAATGTCCGTACTGTCTCCACTTTCCAATTTAGCCAATGCTTCATTGACCTTGACCGATTTTCCTTTCTCCACAATACAGGAATTTTCGCCACAGCCTCCGCCGTAAAGCGTTTGGCTAAATCTCCTGTACCTGATTTAATGAACTCTTGGATTGCCAGAGTTACCAGTACACTCGCGGTTAAAGGGTCAGTCATCTTTAACTCCTTCAGGGTTTGGGTTGAGAGATTCTCTGTTCAGCGTAAGCCTTACGCCTCTAACGGTTTAGGGGATTACTCTCATAATAAAGCAAAAATTACTTATTGGCTGACGTTTTCATCATTTATTTCGGGGTTGTCGGTTCTGACTCAAATGTAATAGAGGATATTTGGGCTACGCGGAAATAGCCTGGGGACGTGGGAGAGATTTGCCTTGTGCAGTGTAGTCTTCGATAAGGAGATATAGAACTTCAAGGGCATTTTCTAGGGCTGCATTGTAGGTTTCACCATGGGTATGAGTATAGGGTCCAAACTCAGGTAGATGGGCGATAAATTTTTGGTCTTCATCTGACCATTGAATGGTGATGCTGTAGTGATGGGTCATGGGGTGTTTTCCTCCTCTAGATTTTGTAGTTCTTGCAGGGCGTTTTGGACTAATTCTATTATGGCAGCCGATAGTAACTGGGATTATTGCTATACTGGTGGCTCTTGACAAAAGATCATGTTAGTTATTTTTCTGATGAAGATTATTATTCACCTTTTCATGTACTATGAATAGATGGCAAGATTGTTGAAGGATCACGAGCGATGCAATTTCTAAGGCTCAGAGTTAAAACTGCTTGGAGAAGTAAAAAAATAAGGGTAATTATATCGCTCCTATTGCTTTTTATCTTGATGCCAATTTTTCTTTATGCTTGTTTTAGTGATCTTCCTAACCAATCATCGGAGCAACGGCAAGGAACCCTTTTGGTTTGGTATCCAGAAGAGGGCAATTTAACTGAAGTAGTAGGTCTCGGTTTGCAAGAGTTTGAAAAATTAAATCCGCAAGTGACAATTCTTGAACAAGCTATTCCTGTCGATAAGATACCCGAACGTTTTTTTAAACAATCTCAAAGCGGATTGGGTGCGAGTGTTATTCTAATTTTTTCGAGAAATATACCCAGATTAGTATCCCAAGGAGTACTGGGGGAAATTGACCAGAACAATCTAGATTTATCTATTTATTATCCCCCGACGCTGAAACAAGTTAGCTATCAAGGAAAAATCTATGGTATTCCCTTAGGTTCTCGTACCAATGTACTGTGTTATAATCAAAAAAAATTACAAGTTAGTCCCGATCCAGCGCTGAAGCAACCTCCCACCAGTTTAGGGGGATTAGTGGAACGTGCGCGCAAAGGCTATTCTGTGGGGATAGTTTCCTCTTTTGAAGATACTTTTTGGGGAATGGCAATTTTTGGCGGCTATTTGTGGGATGATCAGGGTCGGCTGCAACCTCGCTTAGATGGTTGGGCAAAATGGCTAGAATGGCTAAAATTTGCCTCGTCACAGCCTAATTTTATCCTCAATCGTCAACGGGAATTACTTCATGATGCCTTTGCTGGAGGTCGCTTAACCTATTATGTGTGTAATTCTATTGAAATTGCCGATTTAAAAAACAGCCTACAAGATGATCTCAGAGTCGCTTTACTTCCCCAAGAAACTCAGGGTAAAGCAGCACCAATTCTCTATACACGGGTGATGGTATTTAATCGCAATAATAGTGATAATGAAAATAGTTTGGGGTTAGCTTTAGGAAAATTTCTCTCTAATCCCAAACAACAATTACAAGCAATCATCCAAACAGAAAGTTTTATTCCCACTAATCGACGGGTGCAGATCGAAGGAAATTTACTACCGATCGAATCGGTATTATTACAACAATCTCAAAATGCCGTGGCAGTACCTCTGGATGATTGGGAAAAGTTGAATAAAATTTTAGAAGAAGGAGAATTTTGGTATGAAAGAGCGATCGCTGGTGAAATATCTTCCTCAGCAGCAGCCCAAAAACTGACACTTTATATTCAATCAGGTCTCGATCAGGAAGTCAGGAAAATAAATTAATTATGAACAACAATATCCCCTCTCTTTCGGAAATAATTGCTAACCAATTATTATTTTTAGGACGCAGGAATGTTCAAAGTCAATTAGCGATCATTTTTCTGTCTTTAATTCTTGCTTGGTTATTATCAAAATGGTTATGGTCTTACTTAGAAAAAAGATTTACTCCCGTCACCAGTTTGATCCATAGTGATAAAAAATTAACCCTCCGTCAATATTTTGCTATCCTGATACATTTTCTTAATTTTCCAGTTATTAGTCTAATTTTACTTGACTTAAAGTATCTAATTTTTTTCAGTCAAAACTGGACAAGAGGAATGATTAATTTATCCATACAATTAATATTTTTTTATTTGATTTATCGTTGTTTATTAGCTGGATTATACGCTAGGTTTTCCGTCAATACAATTAAATATTATCATGGTCGGCTTTTAGCACCTTTATTGGTATTATTCCTCCTGAGAAATATTATTGGTGTTTACAATAATATTCAAGAAATTGCCCAAGTATCTCCCTTCAATTTATTCAATAGTCCGATCACATTGAGAAGCATATTTATTTTGATAATAGCTCCCTATTTTCTGGTAATTATTGTTGTTCTTATAGAGAGTATAATTCTGAGCATTACTAATTTAAATCAGCAAGCGAGTCGCGGTGAAATTGAAGCAACTTTACTGTTAGGACGTTATTTTTTCATTGTCTTAGGTTTTATTATCATCTTGGGTTATGTGGGAGTTAATGCAACGGCAATAGCGGCAATTACTGGCGGTTTATCGGTGGGTATTGGTTTCGGTATGCAGCAAGTGGTAAGTAATTTCATTAGCGGTATTTTACTATTATTTGAAAAAGTTCTCAAACCCGGTGATATCATTAATATTGAAGGACAGACTTCTCAGGTAAAAAAGCTAGGTATTCGAGCGACAACAGTGCAAATTCTTACAGACAATTCCGAAAAAATTATTCCCAATCAAAAGTTTTTTACTGAGGATGTCACCACCTACACGGGTAGTGATAACTTGATTTATTGTTCAGTTGTTATCGGAGTTGGTTATAATTCTAACGCCCAACAGGTGATGAATTTATTGCTAGACATTGCCGAGCAACATCCTCACATACTTAAAAACCCCGAACCAGTAGCCTTTTTTCTTAATTTTGATCATTCTAGTTTAAACTTTGAATTAAAGTTCTGGTTGGATGATGTCAACAGGAAAAAGCGAGTAATTAGTGATATTAATTGTGTTATTCTTGATAGGTTTACTCAACAGGGTATCGAGATTCCCTTCCCGCAGCAAGATATTCACATTCGCAATAATTAGCAATTTATCCCAGTCAAAAACCCTATCGGATTATTTTCATCTCAAAATATATCACTTTCACTTATTAAATGTATGTATTTATTGTTTTTTTATTAATGACTCATGTCTTGACATAAAAACAACTTTAATATAATATCTATTTTAGATGTTATACTCAGAAATACTCAATAATCTAGAATCAAAATCTCCCAGATTAATCTATCGAGGTTTTGCTCATGCTTTTTCGTCCTACTTTGCTTGGCACTTTATCGCTTGCCCTAGCCTTAAATTGGCCCCTTAGTACCTCAGAAACCTTCGTCTCAATACCTTTGAGCCGTGGTTAAGGAAATCAAGTAACCAAGACCGTTTTTCAACTGGCCGTATGCTACTTTTCCCTTTTAATTGTTGTCATTTACCCTAACTAAAAATCCCATGATTATCCCCCGTTTACAAAATCGTTTTCCCAGAAATAATCCCACCCGTCGGCTGCGAGCTTTTCTCCTAGGTCTTTTCGCCGCGGGTATGACCGCTTTACCCCTAAAAGCCGCCGAAGAAATTGAATTTGTCTATACTCCCCTCGTCTTTTCCGTATCGGTAGCATCCCTAGAAACCTTTGCTAAAGAAGGAAAGATTGATGCTAATTTAAAAAGATTTCTCGCCAGAGCAACTCCCGAAGCAAGAGAGCAGTTTCGTGAGGCTTTATTAACAAAAATTGACATCGATCCTGTTTTACTATCTCGTTTTTTTAATAGTGTGATGGGTGCTGATATGCTCTCTCGTTTGGGCAAAGGCATCACCATTGAAGGGGGAATTAATGGTAAATATGCCCTGCGGGGTGCGATTGTTAGTGCCGCTTTCGATCCGGGGGGATTAACCCTTTTAAATGTCCTGAAAAAATTCCCCAATAATATACAGTTACAGGGGGAAGAAATCCTCGGATTAGCTAAAACCATCGATTATGCGGTTTATGTGGCGGAAATATTTATCAAAGATATGCGCCTCTGGACAGCCGAGGAAGCCGCTGCCGTTAAACCAGCGATTAATTATGCCAGTTTACCCGATTTGCGTCAGCGCGGTAGCTTTCAGGTAAAAAAAGAAGTTTGGAACCTAACCGATAGCAGTCGCAATCGCAGTTTATATGTGAATGTTTATATCCCGCAAACTTTCCGAGAAGGCAAAACACCTGTAATTATTTTTTCCCACGGATTAGCCTCGCGACCAGAAGATTATGCCCAAGCAATTGAACATCTAGCTTCCTACGGATTTTTAGTAGCGGCACCGCAACACCCCGGCAGTGATACCCAATACCTACAAGGAATGTTAGGGGGGTATTATCGCAATATTTTTGATGGCAATGAGTTTATTAATCGACCCAAAGATATTAGCTTTGTCATCGATGAATTAGCCAGACGAAATGCTAGTCAATTTCAAGGTAAACTTAACCTAACTAATGTGGGAGTAGCGGGTCATTCCTTTGGGGGTTATACATCTCTAGCTGTTGCTGGCGCGCAAATTGATTTTGATAATCTTGCTAAAGATTGTAACCGTCCTTATTCCGGGATTAATATCGCAATTTTACTGGAATGTCGCGCCCTAGAATTGCCTAGACAGGTCTATAATTTTCGCGATGAACGAGTCACGGCCGTCTTTGCAGCTAATCCCGTTAACCGCAGTATTTTTGGGGAAAAAGGTTTAAGTAAAATCTCGATTCCTGTCCTCTTGGGTTCAGGAAGTTATGACCCAGCAGCTAATCCGATTTTTGAACAGGCCATTCCTTTTACTTGGTTAAAAACGCCGGATAAATATCTGGCCATGGTGGAGGGACAAGCTCATGTAAATTTTACAGAATTGGATGCAGGAATGCAAAAAACCCTGGAGTCTGTGGTCGATATCACTTTACCCGATCAAAATTTAATCGAGGATTATGCGGGGGCTTTATTGGTCTCTTTTTTTGAAGTTTATATTGCTGATAATGAAAAGTTTCGTCCTTTTCTTCGGTCTAGTTATGCAGAATATCTCAGTCAGGGACAAAAGTTTAAATTAGACTTTATTACTGCCGCTTCTGACCAGAAATTATCTCAATTAATTGAGAAATTGCGAGTACATCGGCAATAGTAAAACGTAGGGTACGTTAGACGGCAAAAATTCCTGTTTTGACTTGAAGGTAACAATCCGTCCTAACGCACCACCTATCATCAACTAAGTAAAACGTAGGGTGCGTTAGACGGCAAAAATTCCTGTTTTGACTTGAAGGTAACAATCCGTCCTAACGCACCACCTATCATCAACTAAGTAGCTGGTTACAATTAAAGATAAAATACAAAAAACCAGAAGCCTGTCCCACTATCTAACAGTTAATTGAGATTACTTACTTATTAAGTGTCAAGTTCGTTGTTTTCTTTTCACTGATGACTGATGACTGATGACTGATAACTGAAAAATCTCCCCACTGCCCATCTGCAAAAAAGATTCTTTGGAGTTGTATAATCTCTAAAGGATTAGCGTACTCAAGAAAAAAATTATTTCATGCTCAGGAAAATTAGACTATCATACTTTGGCTTAATTTTAGGCAGTATTTTAACGGTTATCGGGATCATCGGTTATGCCCAAGGTAACGCCACGGTAAATTTAGCGGGTTTTTTCTACGGATTACCGTTATTATTGGGAGGTTTAGCCCTAAAAGCTTCAGAAATCAAACCTATACCCTTCAGTCAACCCACTAGCCCCGAAATATTGCAATTGCGCCAACAACAGGCCACTGTCACCCAAACCAAACTTCGCAACGATGTCACCCGCTATCGCTACGGACAGGAAGTGCATCTGGATGAAGCCCTAGAAAAGCTGGGATTAAGCCCCACGGACGAGGAAAGACCGACTTTAGTGGCAATTCGTGAAACTGCTGTTGATTCCGCCTATTGTCTCACCCTAGAATTTGAATCGCCCCTTTTACCCCTAGAAAAGTGGCTGGCAAAACAGGAAAAAATCGAAAGATATTTTGGACCAGGAATTAAAGCCGAAATTAAGCAAGTTGACGAGGAAAAAATTGATTTAGCCCTAATTACTATCCCTAACGCCTAAATGCTCACGCCTATTCAGTATGGCTTCCTAGCAATCGCTGCCGTGGCTGCCGGCTTAATTAATGCTCTTGCCGGTGGCGGTAGTCTGATTACTTTTCCGACGCTGATGGCGGTGGGTATCCCACCAGTGATGGCAAATGTGACTAATACCGTCGCTTTATGCCCCGGTTATCTGGGGGCAACTCTCGCCCAAAAAAAAGACCTGCACGGGCAACAAAAACGGATTAGGTTATTACTACCATCGGCAGTTATTGGCGGCATTATCGGTGGTATTTTGCTGTTAAATAGTAGTGATAAAGTATTTGAGCGCCTGATTCCTTTTCTGATTCTTTTAGCGGCGGCTTTATTGGCTTTTCAAGATACTTTACGCTCTTGGTTGCAGCGGCGACAGGGGGACGAAAATGGTCATATACCAGAAATTTTGGCGGTTTTACCCATCGCTCTCGCTTCAATTTATGGTGGTTATTTTGGGGCGGGTTTAGGGGTGATTGAGTTGGCAATTTTGGGCTTATTTCTCAAGGATAATCTCACGAGATTAAATGCTTTAAAACAGTTGCTTTCTTTGGTGGTTAATGTAGCGGCATCTTGGTTTTTTCTCTTTTCTAATCAGGTAGATTGGTCGGCGGCGATAGTGGTAGCAATTGGCTCTTTAATTGGGGGTTTATTGGGGGGAAAACTAGCTAGAATTATCTCTCCTAGTTATCTGCGCTGGACTGTGGTAATTCTGAGTATTATTACCGCTACAGTTTATTTTCTTCGTTAACAAAATGCTTGTCAATAAGGTGTTTTATTGAGGGAGATTGATAGATTTTTTCCTAGTTCTCAAACCTGTTCTAATTGTCTCTATCATACCAAATCCGCAAGGTGGGCGTAAGTCTATCTTCAGGCATTCCCCCGTGAGTTCAGAAGCCCCGACAATCTCGCCCAGCCGGGAGTTCACCCTAAAAAGATTGTCCCACTTCTAAGACTTTCGTTTGTCCGTTGCGAGACAAAATAACCTGTTGACTACCAACTTCCACTAAAGTCCAACCGTTGATAAATTCCCCCGGAGAAATACGCGTCGTTATCCCCTTATTATCAAATAAAGCTGAAGATCGATCGCCTAAATCCATCACCCCCACCAGGGTATTTTTTACCTGATTATTAGTGGGAATAACCGCTGCTGTCGGCCGATGCACTTGGGGGGCAGCCGGTAATGGTGGCGCGGAAATGTCGGGATTTGCGGGTGTAACCGGGGCAATTTTGGCAGCCGTTTCAGGGGTTTGGGGATAAACGGGAACGTAAATTCTTTCTATGATCTGGGGAGTATTATTAACCGGTAAATTAGCGGGGGGTGGTGGTGGAACCGTGGCTACCGGAGAAGGGTTATTTTTAGGAGAAGGATCAGGATCGGGGGATGAAGTTGCACCTTGGCGATCGATAATAGTCAGAGATGATTGCAGATAGGCGATAAACTTTTGATCTTCCGGGGAAATCGTGCCATTTTGAGAGACAGGGGCATTTTTTTGACTGATTAGCCATGCCACCACCCAACCTAGATAGACGCAAGCAATGACAAAAATAACTTTATCTAGGGGCATTCTCGGATTTTCTTCATGGCCCGCTGCCATATTTTTTGCACTCCTCGATCGCTGCTGTCGTTTCGATTCTAACAGGATAAGTACCTAAGCAAAATTAATTACACATCTAAGCTCTCAGCCGTCAGCCTTTTGCTGATGTGAGTAAACAGTGAACTGAAAACTCAAATCCGATCCCTGATAGCTGTCTCGGAGTCTCGGAGTCTCGGAGTCTCGGAGTC
>NZ_JAPZQJ010000464.1:0-11376 GCF_027530405.1 Microcystis sp. LE19-41.2A
TTGTTCGGGTGTGGGGTAAAATCGAAACGAATAGGCTTTTTCCATACCTCACATTTTAGCATATATTTCGTAAACGATGCTCATATTTAACAGTAAAGCCGTCGTAGAACGACGGGGTTTCAGACCCAAATTTTCGATGAAAATTCCCCGCACGTTTCTCTTGTTTTTCCTTGCGATCACCGTTAGTCAGAACGTGCGCGGTCAACTGCCAGAAAAAACCGCCGTGGGCAAAAACGGCATGGTGGTTACCAGTCAGGGGGAAGCTTCTAGAGTCGGTCTGGAAATTCTCCGCAAGGGTGGGAATGCGATCGATGCGGCCGTTGCCGTGGGTTACGCGCTTGCAGTCACCGAGCCTTGCTGTGGCAATCTAGGCGGTGGCGGCTTTATGTTGATCCGGTTAGCCAACGGCGAAAGCGTGTTTATCAATTTTCGAGAGACCGCACCTCTAGCCGCCACCGCCAATATGTACCTTGATCGCAATGGTGAGATTATCCCCGGCCGCAGTCGCAACGGCTATCTGGCGGTGGCGGTTCCTGGTACAGTGCGAGGTCTGGATCTGGCCTTACAGAAATACGGTACACGCTCGCGTCAACAAGTCATCGCCCCAGCGATCGCCCTTGCCAGACAGGGATTTATCCTGGGGACAGGAGATATAGAAATCCTCCGGAGAAGCGGTGAGAAGTTAAAAGATCCGAGTATGGCGGCGATTTTCCTGAAAAATGGTTCAAAACCCTACGAGGTAGGCGATCGCTTAGTACAGAAGAACCTCGCGCGCACTCTAGCCCAGATTGCTCGCGGCGGGCCAGCAGTTTTCTATGGGGGGGAAATCGGCGCGCAGGTGGTAGCGGAGAGTCGGAAACAGGGGGGAATTCTCAGTGCTGAAGACCTGGACACCTATCAGGCATTGGAACAGGAACCCCTACAATGCACCTATCGCGGTTACGATATCCTGACCGCGCCGCCACCTGGAGGAGGGATGACGGTGTGCTTGATGTTGAATATCCTACAAGGCTATGATCTCAAAGCTTCGGGATTCCGATCAACCGATACGGTTCATCGCTTTCTCGCTGCGATGTTGTTTGCCTACGTTGATCGCAATACCTATCTCGGCGATCCGAAATTTGTCCAGATTCCCCTAGAACGACTGCTATCGGCAGAATACGCCGCCTCCATCCGGGAGAAAATCCCAACCAAGCAGGCCGTAGATCCCCGTCCCTTCTATCAAACCATCATTCGAGAGGGCGATAGTACCACTCACTACTCGGTGATTGATCGCACCGGCAATGCGGTATCCGTCACCTATACGATCAACTCGTCTTTCGGGGCCGGAGTGATTGCGGGTGACACTGGCTTTGTACTCAATAATGAAATGGATGATTTCGTCAGTAAACTAGGTTCCCCCAACCAATTTGGGCTAATTCAGGGACGAGCGAATCGGATTGAACCGGGCAAGCGTCCCTTGAGTTCCATGTCTCCCACCATCGTGGTAAAAAATGGCCAGGTGGTACTGATTACCGGAAGCCCTGGCGGTTCCACCATCCCGACAACGGTATTACAGATGATCACCCATACGATCGACTACGGGATGACCGTTGCCGAAGCGGTGAACTATCCCCGATTCCATTATCAGGGAATGCCCGATCGGGTTTTGATCGAACCGAACGCGCTCGCTCCGAAGGTAGTGGCCGCTCTCGAAAAACGGGGCTATACCTTCCAACCTTTTCCGAAATGGGGATCGGCCGAGTCGATTGCGGTCGATCGCTCCCGAACCTTTACTGGTGCGGCCGATCAACGCAGAAACGCAGGCGAAGCGAGGGGATTTTAAGAAAGTACCCAAAAACGGGGTAAATGTCCCCATTTTTTCGATATAAACGGCAATTACCCCAGCAATTCTCATTTTGAAACGATTTTGCGTTGTTTCAGCGATCTAGAGATTCGTTAAGAATTATTAACCCCTCTAGGTGCAAGGGTTTTAATGTCATGAAACCTTAAAATGAGAATTGCTGCAATTACCCAAATCATAACCGGGTAAAGGCATAACGAGCGAGGAAAATTGCCGCCAGAATCCAGGTCACTAGGGACACTTCACGTCCCTTGCCGCTAAATACCCGATCGGGCGGGGTACAATCCATGTCAACAATTATCTCTCTCCCCCTTATCTTGGGGACGTTACTCGGACTTAGCGAACTATCCCGTCGTTACAGGTGGTTCGTGTTTGCCTTTTATGCGGTCATCGAAAATTTGGGTCTGAAACCCCGTCGTTCTACGACGGCTTTACCGTTAAATACTAGCGCATTTAAACGATATATTCTAGAAATCGAGGTATGGAAAAAGCCTATTCGTTCCGATTTTACCTCACACCCGAACAAGAGTCGCTATTGCGGCGCACATTGGGCTGTGTAAGATTAGTTGACAATAAAGCTCTCCATCTCAGAACACAAGCTTGGTACGAAAAGCAAGAAAGAGTAGGCTACGCCCAAACTTCTTCAATGCTAACCGAGTGGAAAAAGCAAGAAGAATTAGACTTTCTTAATGAAGTAAGCTGTGTCCCCTTACAACAAGGGTTAAGACATTTACAAACAGCTTTCACTAACTTCTTTGCTGGTCGTACTAAGTATCCTAACTTTAAGAAAAAACATCAGGGAGGAAGTGCCGAATTTACCAAGTCTGCTTTTAAATTTAAAGACAAACAAATCTATTTAGCCAAATGCACAGAACCCTTACCTATTCGATGGTCAAGACAAATACCAGAAAGCTGTGACCCAAGCACAGTAACAGTCAGATTACATCCTTCTGGACGCTGGCATATTTCAATAAGATTTGATGACCCAACAATTAAGCCATTACCAGTAACAGATAAAGCCATCGGAATTGACTTAGGAATTAGTAGCCTTGTGATTACCAGCGATGGCGATAAAGTATCTAATCCTAAGCATTTTAAAAAGCATTATCGGAGACTGCGAAAAGCGCAAAAAAATCTTTCTAGAAAACAGAAAGGGTCAAAAAATCGAGAAAAGGCAAGAATCAAAGTAGCCAGGATTCACGCTCAAATCACCGATAGCAGAAAAGACCATTTACATAAGCTAACCACTCAATTAGTTCGTGAAAACCAAACGATTGTGGTTGAGAATTTAGCCGTCAAGAATCTGGTCAAAAACCCCAAGTTATCTCAGGCAATATCTGACGTTAGTTGGGGAGAAATCACTCGACAATTAGCCTATAAATGCCGTTGGTACGGCAGAAATTACATCGAAATAGATAGATGGTTTCCTAGTTCTAAAAGGTGTAGTAATTGCGGGTATATTGCTGAGAAAATGCCGTTAAATGTTCGAGAATGGGACTGTCCAGACTGTGGGACTCACCATGACCGAGATATTAACGCAAGTAAAAATATTTTGGCCGCAGGGCTTGCGGTGTCAGTCTGTAGAGCGACCTGATGACCAGAACAGAGTAAATCTGTTAAGGCAGGTGCGGAACCCCGCAAGGGAAAGAAGCAGAAACCCAAATCGTGAGGTTTGGGAATCACCGTCCGTTTACGGCGGCGAGGATGTCAATGTCTTTCTTATGTCCTAATTAACTGTATTTCAGGGGAACGAAAGCTAGGGAACAATCAAAAAATTAAATTGGCTCAAGGTCACTTTACCTTAATCTTGCGACTGATTAAAGGTAAAGAATTGAGGACGCATTACCGCCTCTCCACCCAGCCCTAGAGATGGAAACATCTAGATTATGTCAGGGAACAACTCACACAACAGGCAAGAGTCGAGAGAACCTTGTCTATTAGATACCAATGCCGCCATTATACAGCAAAGAATAGCCAAAAAGTAATTAGCAAAATAAATTTTAACATTACCTGAGTTCGGGTTAAGCAGATTATCGCCGCCCATGAAAATATTCTGATTGACGAATTTGCCTTATTTCTGAACTTCCCCCCTATAAATATAGTAGCTATGGCTAAAAGTCTTACAGAGCTTGAGCTAAAGCAATGTAAAACCAATAAACTACTCTAGATACAGTCAACGGTACAGCCATACTTCCCACTTCCCACTCTTGGTATTAGAGGCACTCCCATAAAGAGGGCTATAATTAATCTTAATAGACAGTCGCTCGAGAGCAACAATATGTTAAATGCAGTGGAATTTAAAGCCAAAATCAAACAAGGTATCATCGAAATTCCCGAAGAATACCAACAGGACTTGAGGGAAGACAGCGAAGTTCAAGTTATTGTGATCAAACAAAATAAAAAAATATCAACCACTGGAATCATTGCCCAATTAACTCAAAATCCCGTTGCTGTTAAAGGTATTCGTCAATTAAATCGGGAAGAAATTCATCAGCTATAATTATGACCAATTCTCTTTGTTTTTGTGATTCTAATATCTGGCTATACCGTCTTTTAATAGACCCAGAGTGTAACGATGCTGAAGAAATGGGAAAACACAATCTAGCGACCGCTTTAACTAGCAGGGAAAATATCTTAATCAGTACGCAAATTATTAATGAAGTTTGCGCTGTTTTATCCAAAAAAGCTAAAATAAGTGAAATTCAAATTAGACAAATTATCCAAGAATTTTACGATGGATGTGTTGTTATTCAACTCGATCGCAATATTATTTTAAGAGCCTCTGAACTCCGCACTCAATACAGTTTTTCTTTTTGGGATAGTTTAATTGTAGCTAGTGCCTTAGCAGCCGATGCTAGTATTCTTTACTCTGAAGATATGCAGGATGGGTTAATAATATCCAATCAACTAACTTTAATTAATCCCTTTCGATCAAGTTGATTATAAGTATGATATTATTTAATTACTCATTTAATCAATAGTGATGAATAGGCAACAAAAGCGAGTTTTATCCCTATTTTCTGGCTGCGGGGGAATGGACTTAGGATTAGAGGGAGGTTTTTGGGTACACCAAGACTGTGTTAATGAAAATATTCATCAAGATTGGATAGTAGAAAGACGGGAACCATGGCTAAAACTACTGCGTACTTCTTTTGAAACTGTCTTTGCTAATGATATAACTAAAGCTGCCCATAATGCTTGGATTCCCTACTTTGAAAAAAGGGGTAAAACAAATGTATTTCACTTGGGGAGTATTGTAGATTTAGTCAAACAAGCAGAAAAAGGCGAGTTTCAGTTTCCCAGTAATATCGATGTAGTAACGGGAGGTTTTCCCTGTCAAGATTTTAGTGTTTCAGGAAAAAGAAAGGGGTTTAATTCTCACAAAAGTCACACGGGGAAACTGCTAGACGAGAGTGAAGATAGTTTTCAGGATAATCGCGGGAAACTCTATTATTGGATGAAGAGAGTTATTGAATTAACCTTACCTAAAGTTTTTATTGCTGAAAATGTCAAAGGTTTAATCTCTTTAGCTAATGTTAAAGATATAATTGAAGATGATTTTAGTGCCATTGGTAAAGATGGATATATAGTTATCCCTAAACTTCTCTTTGCTCCCGATTATGGAATTCCCCAAACCAGGGAAAGAATTATCTTTATCGGTTTAAATAAAACCTATTTAAAAGCGACAGCGATAGGACATCTAGAAAATAATGATATTTTTCCGCATCCAACCCATAAAGTTATTAAGCATCAATTAAATCTGTTTGAGTCAATATATCCTCTTAAAACTTACAGTACAGTGGGTCAGATATTATCAGGTTTAGAAGAACCAGAAGATGAGTTATTTGACCTCTCACAAAAAAGCTATTCAAAAGCTAAACATTATGGTAAAACTCAGGGACAAATCGAGGTTAATTTACAGGGTTTAAGTCCGACTATTCGCTCGGAACATCACGGTAATATTGAATTTAGGAGATTATCTTTAGAATTAGGGGGAAAGATAGTTAATGAGTTAGAAGCAGGGTTAAAAATGAGACGTTTAACTGTGCGGGAATGTGCGAGAATACAGACTTTTCCCGATGATTTTCAATTTGTGCGTCCACAAAATAAGGGAGATGAAAAATATTCACTTTCGGCTACGGATGGTTACAAACTAATTGGTAATGCTGTGCCACCTTTGCTTGCTTACCATATTGCTAGACACCTAGAATATCAATGGGATTATTTGTTTGAAGATATTTATTCAGTCAGCAAAAATTTATGTGTAGCATTGCCTTAATAATTGGGTGCATCTCATTTTTATAAATCTACTAAGTTGGGGTTTTTAAAGGGAACCTCTCTTTGAAAATTGGGCGTTACTTTCGATTTTATGACTCAATCCAAGCTTTTGGGGGGTTCTACCCCCCAAACCCCGGAGCGCATTTGCTTTTCGGTGAGATGCTTACACGCAGTTGTTAATATACTTGTACCAATTTAAGATTCACCAATAATTGCCGATTGTCGCTATTTCTGCAAATGTGAGATGCAGCCTTAATAATTTCTGCTAATAATGTTTCTATACTTGCCATGGTTTACTAATCCTAAATTGAGAAAACAAATTATAATCTTTTTAGATGAACGTAGGTTGGGTTGAAGTATGAAACCCAACGCCCGCATGGGTTACGCTACCGCTAACCCATCCTACAAATAATTGTGCCTCCCTACTTAATTGGGCATCAACTCCTCAAAATCACAACTTTACACCTCACCCTTAAGATAACTGCCATAACCTGAGTCCGGAATCAGGGAAAAGGGCAAAATTTCCCTAACCCGAACTCACCTTGATTACAAAACCTTATGGGTATGAGAATGTTGTTTGACGTTATCCTCCGTCCGCACGACATGAACAGCATTCAAGATGCGTTTTTTCTCTAGGGAAAAGTTTAAATCGTCTTTTTGGCTGCCCAAGGGGATTAACCCTTGCAGGTGGGGTTGATTTTTATAGGTGCGAGTGGCCGCAATCGCCCTTTCGACAAAATTCTCGCATAATTGGGCATTATCGGGGAAATTACTGGGTATTTGAGGATTATCGTCCTGAAATACCTCTCCTAAACTCATGGCGCGGGCAAATTCGTAGGAAGTGGGAATTCCTTTGACAATTGCCTCTAGGGCCGCCGAGGGAATCGGTTCTAACACCGCCACTTTTTCTAATTCTCCCTCCTGTTTGAGAAAACAAATCGCTAAACCGAATACACAATAATCATCTTTTGTCAAGTCAGAAATGTTTAAGAATTGTGTCGCTGTGGCCATTATTTTGATCCTGAGTCGCTCTTTATTTAATCTTGGGGGCGATGAGCGCTCGAATCAAGGTTTTTATTAAGAGATATGAAGGAGAAAAATTTAGCAGGGTTGGGCGGAGCTAACGCATCCCCAGACGGAAAAAACTGAGAACTGTTAGACTAGAAACCAGCAGATTAACTGATAAACGAGCTTTATGTCACCCACTCTACTCATCTCCAAAGAACTCCCCACCCTGAAATATAATCCTAGTCTGGAGCGCTTTGATAGCTCTTGGGCGGCTCCTTTGTCCACTCTTCTGGGACTGGGACGGGCTGCCGGGGCGACTTTTATCGAATTTTTCCTCGAAAGAGTCAACTATATCAGTTGTTTAGCCGAAGATGACACCATCACCAGTCTCTCACCGAAACTATCTACAGGGGCAGGAATCCGCCTTTTTCGCGGTAAAGCTGATTGTTATGTCAGTACCAACGATTTAAGCTTCCAAGGCTTAAAAAATGCCCTAGAAAAAGGTTTATCGATTCTCGGTTTAAACCTACCCAGTCCTAACGCGTATATTCCCGAAATCAATCTGGAAATGTTCCGGGATTATGCCACGGTCAAAAATAAAGATATTTGGCTGAATAATTGCAGTTCTTTGCGAGAAATGGGTGATATTCTCCTAACTGCTAACGTTCACCTCAATCAGAAAGCCTCTCACGTCCAATCTCGTCGCGCCGCTTATTTTCGCGATTGGCAAGAAATTTTAGTTGCCGCTAGTGACGGCACTTTTGCCCGGGATATTCGCCTCACCCAATCCGTGGGCTATAATCTCCTCTGTGCCGATGGAACTAATCGTTCTAGCATTGGTAAACGGGTGGGTAATACCAGTAATCCCGATTTTCTGCGGACGTGGAATGCTGAGGAATCGGCGGCAGAAGTGGCCGAATCGGCGGGTAAAATGCTTTACGCTGACTATGTAGAATCTGGCAGTTATCCCATCGTCATGGCCAATGAATTTGGCGGCGTTATCTTCCACGAAGCCTGCGGCCATTTGTTAGAAACTACGCAAATCGAACAAAAAACCACGCCCTTTCTCGATAAAAAAGGCGAAAAAATCGCCCACGAAAATCTGACGGCTTGGGACGAAGGATTATCCGATAAAGCTTTCGGTACTATCGATATGGACGATGAGGGAATGCCGGCCCAGCGTACTCTCCTCATTGAAAATGGTATCCTAAAAAACTTCATTGCCGATCGCACCGGTTCAATTAAAACCGGCCATCCGCGCACGGGTAGCGGTCGCCGTCAAAACTACACCTATGCCGCCGCTAGTCGGATGCGGAATACCTACATCGCACCTGGGGAATATACCCTCGATAATCTCTTTAATTCCATCGATAAAGGCATTTATTGCAAAAAAATGGGCGGTGGTAGTGTGGGGGCGACCGGGGAATTTAATTTCGCCGTCGAGGAGGCCTATCTTATCGAAAACGGCAACCTGACTAAACCCCTAAAAGGCGCGACTTTAATCGGTTCAGCCAAGGAGATTATGAATAAAATCTCTATGTGTTCCCAAGATTTAGGACTAGCGGCGGGTTTTTGCGGTTCCGTCAGTGGTAGCGTTTATGTCACCGTTGGTCAACCCCATTTAAAAGTCGATTCTATTACCGTTGGCGGTCGTTAATCATGACTTTAGTAATTCTCTATTATTTCCTCATTGCCATCATGATAGTGGGGATAATTGGCGAACTGCTGCCCGCTGTCCCCGGCATGAGTTTGATTTTAATCGCCATGCTGGTGTGGGGTTTTGTCACCAAATTCGCGGGGATGGGGGTCGCTTTAACCGTGGCCTTTGTTGTCCTTCTCCTCAGTCTGGGGGTGGAATTCCTCGCTAGTTATCTCGGCGCCCAAAAAGTTGGGGCGAGCAATTGGAGTCAAATCGGGCTAGTAGTGGGTTTATTAGCGGGAATATTCGGGCTTTTACCGGCTTTACCCATTGGCGGCCCAATTATCGGCTTATTTGTCGGTCCTGTGGTCGGGGCTTTTGTCGGAGAATACGCCTATCGTCGCGATTTGGAATTAACCCCCCGTTTGCAACAATCCCTAAAAGTCTGTGTCGGTATCGTCGTCGGTACGGTTATCGGTCACGTTGCTAAAGCTATGCTGGCCACGGCCGCCGTTATCGTCTTTATTGTCACCACTTGGCCCAATCTCTCTTCAGTTATCAGTTATCAGTTATCAGTTATCAGTTATCAGATTTGAGTTTTCAGAACGTAGGTTGGGTTGAAGCATGAAACCCAACGCCCGCTCATGTTACGCTACCGCTAACCCATCCTACAAATAATTGTGCCTCCCTACTTATCTAGCTTACGGCTGACCGCTATCAGTTATCAGTTATCAGATTTGAGTTTTCAGTGGACACTGTTAAGTGGCAAGTTCTGAGCTTTCTTTTCACTGATTACTGATTACTGTTTACTGATAACTGAAAAATCCTCCAACACCAAAAAAAATCTATGCCAAAAGTTGAATATATCGCCCAAATCGCTAATTCTAGCGCCCAAGCTTTAGGAATTGCTAAATACGACATCTATGGTTCTTCTGTCGATGAAACCGATGTGGATGTGTTTCAAGGGGAACCCAAACAGGTACAAGCGTCCAATCGTTCCAGCGTTATCGTTCGCGTCTGGAATCGGGATAATCAAGTCGGTGTCACCTCTACCACCGATGTGGACCCGGTGGGACTGCAATTAGCCCTGAAAACCGCCCAAGAAGCCAGCTTTTTTGGCGTTAAGGAAAATGTCCCCGATTTTAGTCCCGCTGCCACCGCACCTACCACAGAAGTGGCCAGCGAAATGTCTAATCAAGCACCTGTATCCACTCTCATCGATAAGTTATTAGCCGCCGAAAAATCCTTACTAGCAGCCCATCCAGCTATTGCCAGTGTTCCCTATAACGGTTTGGGACAACAGCAGGTCAGACGTTTTTATCTCAATAGCGACGGGGCAATGCGTCAGGAAGCGCGTAGTTATGCCAGCGTGTATTTATACACCAAAACCGAACAGGAAGGCAAAAAACCCCGCAGCGCTGGTGCTTTTCGGGTTAGTCCGGGGCTGGAAAAATTAGATATCGATGGTTGCATCGAGGAAGCGATTACCAAAACTGTTAGCCATCTGGACTATCAACCGATTACCACGGGTAAATATTTGGTGGTTTTTGCCCCCCGCGCCTTTTTGAGTCTCATAGGGGCATTTTCTAATCTGTTTAATGCCCAAAATGTCCTTGATAAACAGAGTCTTTCTACTCCTGAATCCCTAGGAACACAAATCGCCGCTACTGCCTTAAATTTGTGTGATGATGCCCTCCATCCAGCTAATGTTTCCGCAGAAACTTTTGATAGTGAAGGCACTCCTACCCGTCGTGTGGAATTAATTAAAGAGGGGATTTTGAGTAATTTTCTCCATAGCACGATTACCGCTAAACGGATGAATACAGAACCGACTGGCAACGGTAACATTGGGTCAAAAGTAACGGTTAGTCCCCATTTTTATCACGTTTTTGCTAGTGTTAATCAACCCAAAAGCTATTCTTTGGAAACAGCAGAAAATGTGGTTTTAATTGATAGTTTACAGGCACTTCATGCGGGAGTTAATTCTCTACAAGGTTCCTTCTCTTTGCCGTTTGATGGTTGGTTAGTTAACAAAAATGAGCGCATTAGCATCGATTCCGCTACCGTAGCTGGAGATATTTTAACACTGCTGAAATCGATTGTTTATCTGGAACCGGAAGCGGTTATTACTCCCAGTGGTGTTTGTCCCTACGTTTGGGTAGAGGGTTTATCAATCACAGGAGAAGCTTAACACTATACCAGACCAAAATAGGGGGTATTAACCAGGGTAATACCCCCGCAAGATGGATGCTAATTTTATAGTCGTGGGTAAGGAGTGGCAAGTGCCGGGGTTCCAGAGAGGAAGTTTGAACATTATTAAGTAGTCGTGTAAAATTAATTTCCTAGTCGAGACTCCGAGACAGGAGACGGGAGACGGGATACAGCTATTAGGGATCGGATTTGAGTTTTCAGTTCACTGTTTCCTCACACCAGAAGTCTGACGGAGTAGTGGCTTAGATGTGTAATTAGGGTTTGCTGAATAAGTACGGGCGAAGCATTCGGATAGAAAATCTACCTTTTCACCGATAGGTTATTGTCCGAATGCTTCGCCCCTACAGGACGCGGGCCGATGAAGACGCAAGGTTTTGAACGACGATTCTCTCAAAAT
>NZ_JAPZQJ010000397.1:0-5960 GCF_027530405.1 Microcystis sp. LE19-41.2A
ACTAATTCCTAAGTCAATTCCAATGGCTTTATCTGTTACTGGTAAGTACCTAAGCAAAATTAATTACACATATCTAACCACCTCTTGCCTCTTGCCTCTTGCCTATCTTCACTAGGAAATTAATTTTGCACGACTACTTAACAGTAAAGCCAACCTAGAAAGACGGGGTTTCAGACCCAAAATTTTCGATGATCATAGACTATAGCAAAACCCCCGGGCTTTTTCTGGTTATTTTACTAAATAGCTGCGCCATTGCGAGGCAACTTCTTCCAGTAAACGCCAAGTTTTACCCTCGATCTGTCTTTGTAAATAAAGATCAAAATTGTTGTGTTGTTTGGTATCTTTTTGATGGGGCAATTGTAGAGTTAGATCGTAATCTCCCTGCAAGTGATAAGCGGGCAAATTGCCCACATAAAGCGGTTCCAGACTGGTGACATTAATTTTAGCAATTTTTACCTGCGGATCATCGATATGTAAAGATTGACTAAGGCGATCGGATGTGTGACGAAATTGTAATAAAAGGGCTTTGGCGACGATTTCTCCGTCGGGGGCAAATTCTTGCGGGGGAGTGACACTACCACAAGCAGTCAGGAAGACAAGGAAAATACTGGTTAAAAAACCGAGAAAACGGCGCATAGAATGATATTTTGAAAAAGAATGGCAGCGGGTTAAGAAGAATTAATTATGACTCAACCAAATGAGCGAGAGAATTTCAGCCAAGCAGAAACAGTGATCCGACTACAAGAGGCGATCGAGCAGTTAAATTCGATCGTTTCCCAACTTAACACGGGAACGGGGATAGTGTTACCCCCAAAAGTTGCTGTTGATAATCTTCTTAACTCAACGCAACAGTTAGCCGCTGCTTTAAAACCAGACGAATTCGCAGGAGTTGAGCAAAGTTTAACCGCAGATTCTCCAATCGAAGCAGCGGAGGGAATCGACGATATTTTACCAGATTTCGAGCAGGTGGAAGGGTGGTGGACGACGATTTTGAGCAAAATTCGCCGACTTTTACCTGGGGGAATTAGCGAAAAAATTCCCGATTGGTTAATTACCGGCTTGTTAACAGGAAGTTTAGTCACTATCCTATTAGTAGCTGTGGTCAGTTTACCGAAAAATCCGGCGGAAATTGCCGAAAATATGCCTGAAGTTGTCTCTAGTCCTTCCCCGGCAGCCGGGGAAATTATCGAAACTCCCCCAGAATTAATCGCACCAGAGGCACCGATTCCCGTCCCGATTACCAAAGCAAAACCGCGATTAACTCCCGAACAAAGTTTAGTCGCAGCCATTCAAGCGGAAATTACCGATTTAACTGCTCGTTATCCCGCCGGGATTATTTCTACCGTAGAAGCGGATTTTTTGGCTAGTCGTCTAGTAGTTATTTTGGGCGATAATTGGTATAGTCTGGAGGCATCACAACAGGATAAATTGGCTAATTCGGTTTTTCAACGTTGCCAAACTCTCGATTTTCGGCGCTTGGAAATGAGGGATAACGAGGGAATTCTCCTCGCTAGAAGTCCCGTTGTCGGCGATCGAGTGGTGATTGTCAATCGCACTCAACCCACCGCTGCCATCTCCTCCGGTGAGTAGTTTTCAGCGCAGGGGGAGGGAGTTTCAAGGCAGCCTCAAGAATTCTCGCCCACCAGTCCGCTTTTTCCCCTCGCTGGTTAGATATCTAAATATACACAAAAATTAGTGATCCCTGACTTAACAGTGCTATAATTGGCTAGGTAAAATTTTGTAACGATTTTTAATCTTGAACCTACCCGATAGTCAATGCTTCCCCCCGCCCGGGTGGGCCGCAGCAATTTTGGTGCGAGAAAAATTGCTCCGATCTAACCCAACTCCCTTAAACCTTTCTAGAGTCCCCCTAACCGCCAAAATTTTGCCCTAACTACCAAGAATTAAGAGATTTCAAACTATACCATGAACTCTGTTATTCGTCAACAGCGAGCGCTGATCACCGGAGCCAGTAGCGGCATCGGCAAAGAAACCGCCCTCGCTTTCGCCAAGGCGGGAATTAATCTGGTTTTAATCGGTCGCGATCAGCAAAGATTGGCAACCGTGGCGGGAATGGCGGCAGATTTAGGCGTATCAGCCCAAGCTTACCCCTTAGATTTGGCAGATATCCCGGAAGTAGCTCCTAGTATCGCTAAAATCGCCCAAGAATCCGGACCGATCGATATCCTGATCAATAATGCTGGCATGGGTTACACAAACTCCTTGGCTGACACACCTTTGTCAGACTGGCAGCGGGTGATCGATCTCAATTTAACCAGTGTTTATCAGTGTGTGCAAGGAATTTTACCTGCCATGCGTCAACAGGGGGGAGGCACGATCGTTAACGTTTCCTCGATCGCCGCCGATAATTTCTTCCCTGATTGGGGGGCCTATAGTGTCAGCAAAGCGGGATTAGTGGCATTTTCTCGCATTTTAGCGATCGAGGAGCGGGCTAACGCCATTCGCATCACGATTATCATCCCCGGGGCTGTCAATACTCCCATCTGGGACAGCGATAGCGTCAAAGCAGATTTCGATCGCTCGGCCATGTTAACCCCGGATATCATCGCTCAGGCCATTCTGCAAGCGGTGTTACTGCCCAAACAGGCCGTAGTGGAAACGATGACCATTATGCCCAGTGCGGGGGCATTATAACCCGAAATACTTCTATTTATCAATCAATTCGCCTACAGGCCTCTTCATTATGACCATAGCTTCTTCTAACGGTTTAAACGGTAATTTAACCGACGCTATTCAAGCACGCGTGACCACTCGCCCCGATCGCAACACCCACAATGGCAAAACCGCTCAAATTCATCCAACTTCCGACGAAAACAAAGAACAGATGATGGATGCGGTCAGAAATATCCTGATCTCGGTGGGGGAAGATCCCGAAAGAGAAGGTTTATTAAAAACCCCCAAACGGGTGGCCGAAGCGATGCAGTTTCTCACCCAAGGCTATCAACAATCCCTAGAAACCCTCGTTAATGGTGCGATCTTCGATGAAGGTCATAATGAGATGGTATTAGTGCGCGATATTGACTTTTTTAGTCTCTGTGAACATCATATGTTACCCTTCATGGGGCGGGCCCACGTTGCCTATATTCCTAACCAAAAGGTGGTCGGATTAAGTAAATTAGCCCGCATTGTGGAAATGTATTCCCGTCGTTTACAGGTCCAAGAGCGCCTCACCCGTCAGATTGCCGAAGCGATTCAAGAAATTCTCGACCCCCAAGGGGTTGCCGTCGTCATGGAAGCAACTCATATGTGCATGGTAATGCGCGGGGTGCAGAAACCGGGATCCTGGACTGTCACCAGCGCCATGTTAGGAGTCTTCCAAGACGAGCAGAAAACCCGCGAGGAGTATCTTAACCTGATCCGTCATAAACCCAATTTCTTCTAGTCAGGGAAATGGGGACATGGGGAAATGGGGGAATGGGGAAATGGGGAAATGGGGAAATGGGGAAATTTCAACTAAAACCCCAACACCCCAACACCCTAAAACCCCAACACCCTAAAACCCAAAACCTTCTAACTCGACCGAATCTAAGACCTAATTGGTTAAGCTAAAAGCTTTGATGTGCTTAGTTTCTAACCTTCTTTTTAGGTAGGAGAATTGTCAGATTCTGTCTTTTGCCTCTTGCCTGTTGCCTCTTGCCTTGAGAAGCTGATCACTGATCCCTGAATTTTTGCAGTCGCTCTAGCAAGAGGGCGACTTTTTTGAGGTCTTTATCACCGGGCGATCGCTCAACGCCGCTAGAGACATCAATACCCTGGGGGTGCAGCCGAGTTAAAGCTTCACTAATATTATCGGGGTTGAGTCCTCCGGCCAGAAACCAGGGCAAGGGGGGCGAAAAACTGGCTAAGGCTTGCCAGTCTAAGGTATGTCCCGTACCGCCGAGCAATTGGGGATGGTAGGCATCTAACAGTAAAGTATCGACGCTATTGAAGTAAATTGCCGACTTTTCCCAACTTTCTCTGTCTTTAATCCGCAAAGCTTTGATAATTTCCCGGTCGGGTAATAATTGCCGCAACCTTTGGCAATATTCAGGAGATTCCCTACCATGTAACTGCACACTTGTCAAGGGGGTTTTAATAATTATTTGCTGAATAATTTCCGGTTGCTCGTCGGCAAAAACCCCGATAAAATCAATTTTGTCGGGTACTGCGGCGATAATAGCGTTAATTTGCTCGATTTTGACGTAACGAGGCGAACTAGGTACGAGGATAAAACCTAAAGCCGTAGCTCCGCAAGTAGCGATCGCTCGTCCTTGGTCCGGTTGGGTAATGCCGCAAATTTTAATTCGCATTTAATCTTATTCACAAAACGTTACAAAAACTGTTAAGTATTCAAACAAAAAGCAGTTTCGGGTCAAGAGCTTTTTATAATGCCCTGTGGTTAACAAAATCTTATCAAGACTGGAGCGCAAATGATCCCTTCCGCCTTACTTTTAGCCACTGCTCAAACCATTCCCTGGAATTTATCCGTCGGCATTACCATGACGTTAGCTAACCTAGTAGCGTTCGTTATCGGTTATTTTGCTATCCAAAATACTGGGGCCGGCCCTGCCTTACCCTTGCCGCAGTTAGCCTCGAAAAAAAGCTTCGGTCTGCCGGAATTATTGGCTACCATGAGTTTTGGCCATATTCTCGGTGCGGGACTGGTTCTCGGTCTTTCTAACGCGGGTATTCTCTAATCAGTAATCAGTGACCAGTAAACCTCAGAGAGAGGAGTAAGGAGCCAGTAGTCAGTAGTCAGGAGAACTAAGCATAAAGAGATTTTAGCCAACTTCATCCCTATTTTTCCCATTTTTGAACTCTCAAAAGTTAATTATGCCAGAAGTCTAGTAATCGTCCAGAGCGGGTGATTATTCTGGCTGCTGGAGAGAAAATTAAGAAAGCAGTGGCCCCAGTCGAAGTTGGAGACTTTGCTAACAAAGAAGAAGCAGTATTTGCTAAATTAACTCAGGAAAGTTAGATGGCTGCGGAAAGAAGTATCGAAAATAATTGATAAATGCGAACGTTGCTAATCGCTGAATTAATCGTAAATATTGCCTCTAGAGTTAATCTCATAAATAAAGATTTCGTCTGTCTCCTTTTAACTCACCTTTAAGTTTTTTGATATCAAGTTCTTCAGGGGGATAAACGTTTTGAGTTTCAAGGCAGGTTTTGAGAATACCAATTTTAGTCAAAACAGATTTTCGGCTATTGGCATCTAGTTTCTCCAAAAATTTATTGGCTGATCTACTGATCCTGATCTTCACGATTAAACCAGCCTGTAATATCAACGAAGCCGTCGTCTTTGTAATCAACAGGATTAAAGGTTGCTTCTATGTCAGCTTGTTCTATATCATCAACATAGGGAATCAGCATCTCGAAGAATTTAAACCACTCTTCCCGCATAACTTCGCGGACGCTTTCCTTGATGATGGTTTTGAGCATTAGAGCATCTAAGGTGTTTGCCGGCTCCATATATTTTCCTCCAATCTACTTGAATTCTAGCAGCAGATCAAGAAAACGGGTTTCTTACAGCAGCTATCTTAATGATCAGGTAGGCAGTTTTCGTTTTGGGGAGTCGGTGGTCGATACCAAATTAGTTTACACTTCATCTTGATGAGCAACGCTGTACCCCGAACTGAAGTTAAATACAGCCAATAGATCGTAAAATTTAGGAAGTTATTATGTTGATTTTTAAGGCTTTTTTGTCAGCCTAGTAAAATTTGGTTAAGCAACTAAGTAAAAGTGAGCGATCGATGCTAGAGAAAACACCGATGACGATGATGGATTTCTTTCGCAAAAGCGAAGGATTTTAGTTTTCTCGGTTCTTCGTTACTTGGTATGGTTCGATAGGGGGGCATAAATCGACTAAATCCTTATCTGGCAAGAGACTTAATTGATTAGTTCGCTCTAGAGCAAAAACAATTGACAAAAATCGCTAAATGCCTTTCTCTATAAGGGTT